>CATPBS010000291.1 GCA_955652715.1 uncultured Candidatus Udaeobacter sp. | reverse complement strand
GCTTCCAGCCAGGAAATGTCTGTTGTGATTCCAAAAAGATTCTCGAGCATTGGCAGCGCGCCGCCAACCAGAGTCGCAGTCAGAATGCCATTGCCAATCGCCATCGCGCTTTGCAGTCCGAGCATTCCCCAGTCATTGGCCAATGGGTAAAACCAATTAATCGGCCCGATCAAACCAAACGTCAGCGACAACAACCAAATGGCAAGCCCGACGAAAAAACCGGCCCGAATCAATTTGCTGCGCCGTCGGACCTGCAACGTGAGAGAGACAGCCGTGAATCCGCTGATCAGGCTGGTTATCAACAGAGGGGCATCAATTGGCCCGAACAACATGCTGCTCCACAAACTTACGAAGAATGCGGCATAGAGGCCGTGTTGACGTCCGAGCAACACGCTCAGCACGAGCGGCGCAAATGCATAGGGCGTAATCAGGCCCGCCATTTCCGGCCTCAAGAATCGGTAATTGCCGCTGTTGCAAATAACCAACAAAAGTTTGGTTACGGCCAGTTGCGCAAGGATGACGCCAAACACCAAAAGAATTCGCGAATTTTGCGCAAAGCTCTTTGGCTGGTTAATCCAAAGCTGCGTGATTGCCGTGGCCAGTACCAGCAGAGCAATTACAAAATTCTTCGTCGGTTCCGGCTGTTGGCCGCTAAAGACGAGAAATGCGAGGCCGCCGGCAAACAGCGCGAAAATCAGTACCTTCGCGTAAGGCGTGCATTCCAAGTTGCGCATGAGTCCGCTGCGCGACCGGCGGCGGCGGCGCATCTTCCGCGAGGCTAGGCCGCGTCTGATGAGTCGCCCGCGTTTGAAAAAATCGAACATGTCGTTCTTTACTTGCGCGATGCCGGCGCCGGCGAGCGGTGCTGCTGGTAAGCGCCAATGATGGCCCGCACCAGTTCGTGCCGCACAACATCGCGCTCGGTGAAATACACAGTTGCAATTCCCGGCACGGTTTTCAACGCCTGCAAGGCTTCGACTACACCAGAGCGTTTGTTGGCCGGCAAATCAATTTGCGTCACGTCGCCGGTCACCACGCATTTGGAATTCAAACCGATGCGCGTTAGTAACATGAACATCTGCTCGGTAGTGGTGTTTTGGGCCTCGTCGAGAATGACAAAGGCGTTGTTCAAGGTGCGTCCTCGCATGTACGCCAGCGGAGCCACTTCAATGGTTTGCCGCGCGAGCGCCCGCTCCATTTCCTCCGCCTCCAACATGTCACGCAGCGCATCGTAAAGCGGACGGAGATATGGAGTAATCTTTTGTTCGAGGTCGCCCGGGAGAAAACCCAGCGCTTCACCAGCTTCCACTGCGGGTCGTGTCAAAATAATGCGAGCGACTTGCTCTTTCTTGAGCGCCGCGACAGCCATTGCGACGGCCAGGTAGGTTTTGCCCGTGCCGGCAGGTCCAATCCCAAAAACAACGTCGTGCTTTTGAATTGCCTCAACGTACGCCCGCTGGTTCGCGCTTCGCGCCACAATCGGCGGCTTGCGCAGCGACGTTGTGATTTTCGTCGAAACAATTTCGCTGAGGTTTTCATCGTGCTCTTCGGCCACGGCCTTAAGGGCGTAATTAAATTCGTGTCTTTGAATGTCCACGCCTTGCTGCCGCGCTTTCTCAAGTTGTTCGAACACCTGCTGCGCTTTATCGATACGATTTGGGTCCCCTTCCAGTTTCACCCAGCCTTCACGGGTGGTTACCTTCACACCAAGGGAGTCCTCGAGGTTCTTCAAAAGTTTGATGTCATTGGCGTAGAGCAACTGCAAAGCGCGCGGGCTCTCAAACTGCAACGTGCGCGTTTCAGTCATAGTCGTGGCATTGGCTTCCAGCCAATGGTCTATCGGCACGATGCCGATGCCACGAGTGTAAACTTAGCGGAAACCATACACCAGCGCCCAGTGTGTGCGTTCCTCTGGCGATTCCTCAACGCTGACTATGATGAAGTAGCTGCCGGTAGCTTTTGGAATTACGTGAGCTGCCGCGAAGTGGCCTTTCTCCCATCCATCTGGTTCTTCCGCCAGCTTTCCATCCGAATCGTAAACGTGAACGGAAACCTTTGCCTTATCGACTTCTGTTCCTAACCAGAACCAATATTCGTTTCCTTTGAACAATTGCTGCCGCACTGCCTTTTTTTCTCCCGACCCCAGATCGCCTCCCCAGTAATCCTCACGAACCTGGAATCCTTGTTTGACATATGGTTCGGCCGCCTGAAGAGCGAACGCCTGCGCGTCGTCCACCGACGCGAAAATCGCAGGCTGCAATGCCACGAGGGCGAGCAGCAGAGAGCTCGTCCGGAACATAACTTTCGAGAACCGTTTCATCGAAATTCTTAATCTCTCGTCACGATGTCATGGCCGAGCCGTATCGTGATTTCATTGACCTTCTTCACTGATTCGGCAGGAATGCGCCGATCACCCACGTCAATCAAGGGTTTCACTTCGACGAGAGCATCTTGAATTTGACGGATGATGGGAAGATTAAACTCGGGCATGGCTTGGAGCCTTGTCTGAAAATAGGAAAGCAAATCGGGCTGATGCAGTAGCTCTGCGCCATCACTGGAAAAGTGCTTCGTCACCACTGAGGTCAATACTTCCGTGCCGCGCAGCCACCCGCCTAGGCTGACAAGCTGCGATAATTTTTCATCGTGCACCTCGTTCATTGCCTGTTGCACGCTGTTTTGCGTGCGATCTAATTCCCGGCGCACATTTTCCCAATTACGCTTGTCTGCCGCCTCGATGATCGCCTTCGCATGTGGGGTAATTGAATTTCCCACACCGATCCCTTTGGCCAGCGTCAGGACGCGCTGGCCAATCTCCTTTACAGTCGCTGCGTCTTCCGCTTGGACTGCGATAAAACCGTCGGCGATCACGGTCCCAAGCAAAAGAGCTATGCGCGGCCTCTCGGTAAAATTGGGTCCCTTGTCGCTACGGACGTGTTGCTTCCAGTTCACCGCACCTAATTTGTTTAGTGCCCCGAAAATTTCGTTCGGCAACGGCACGACAACGTCTTCCACAGTGGTGGATAGTTGTTTAATATTGATGCGCTGTGGCGCCTGGGCGGCACCTGCGCATACTGCAAGCCCACAGAGTACACCTACGGTTAATTTCAAACGTCTCGTAAACGGAATCATTGTTGCTTTCGGGTTCGTATTCAGGATTTAATGGAGCGAACTTTAACCGGAACGGCTGCCGTACACAAATCGCCGCTCAAAACAATTTGACTCACGTTAATCGAACCACTTCGCTCCCCCGGTCGCATCGCTACCTGCATGCCGTATGGATCTGAACCGACTAGAGGAGATCCTTAATCGCGCGCATTCCAGACGAATCACGGTCATCGGGGATCTGATGCTCGACGAATTTGTTTGGGGAAAAGTCGGCCGGATCTCGCCGGAAGCGCCGGTTCCGGTTGTAGAAGTGACGGGCGAATCGTTCTATCCCGGAGGCGCTGCCAACGTTGCGCGAAACCTGCGCGAGTTTGTGGATCAAGTCGCGGTCATCGGTTTGCTAGGAAAGGATCGCAGTGGGTAGCAACTCCAAGAACTGTTGGCTGAAAACAGAATCGATACTTCCAACACGGTTCAAGACGAGTCGTTTCGCACGATTCTGAAAACGCGGATCATCGCGCGTCATCAGCAAGTTGTCCGCGTAGATCGCGAGCAGTTTACCTGGCCATCTGCGCAGCAAGTTCAGCAAGTCGTGGCAGCGGT
>CATPBS010000290.1 GCA_955652715.1 uncultured Candidatus Udaeobacter sp. | reverse complement strand
GCACAAATGCGAACAGCGCGAGCACCGCGATGCCGACAAGATAAAGCGAATCCATATGCTACGAAGCTATCGGAAGCGACACACGGGCGCAAAGTTCTAATTGGGGTGGACCGCGGATGATTTAATTAGTCCTTACCGAGCAGGCGAAGTGTCGCTGGACTGGATAATTGTCCGATTCAGCCGGCCAAAATCGGACAATTACGTCGCGAACGTACATGTTCGCCTGCCGTTGTGAGATTCGCATTCTCGATTCAACCGGCGATGTCGAACGCATCATTCCGTTCACTGACGCGGATAGAAAGCTGTGAACGCGACACATAGTGCCGGGGAGCCGTCGGCAGCTGCATCGCTTGGTTAAGACGGCTATTCCGCGCTGCGTCGGTGTCACCGCAACAACCAGCTTCGCACCGCCGTTCAGCTTCTCGAAAGAGCCGCGAAATAACAAATAGAAAGAACCGGCGAAGCCTTTAGTTTTCTCCGCTTATGCAATCACGGCCGCGGCGTAAGGCAGCCCATGCACGGACGAGATTTAAAGTTTGGAGGCCGGGGGCACAAGCTGCGGCGATCGTTGTTGCGGTTGTTTTGGTTTACCTGCCTGCTCTCCACGCAGGTTTTGTTTGGGACGACGAGCTACTCATAACAGGCAACCCTCTGTTAAGAAATTTTGCCGGCCTGGCGGAAATTTGGTCTGGCGGAAGAACTGCGGATTACTTTCCGATTACCAATACGGTGTTTTGGATCGAGCACCATCTTTTCGGCGACAACGCGGCTGGTTATCATGCCGTCAACATTCTTCTCCAAGCGGCCGATGCGGTGCTTGTTTGGCTGGTTTTGCGGCGGTTGAAAGTGCCGGGCGCGTGGCTGGCGGGTCTAATCTTCGGCATCCATCCCGTGCACGCGGAATCGGTGGCGTGGATTTCCGAACTAAAAAACGTCCTGTCGATGTTCTTTGTCTTAGTGTCGATCTTTTGTTTCTTTGCAATCGGGGAGAAGCGTTTGCTCGGTGCATTCACCGAATACATCGCGTCCCTGGTTTTCTTTTTGTTAGCGCTCCTCTCAAAGACACAGGCCGTGTTTTTGCCCGTTGTGCTGTTGCTTTGCGCGTGGTGGCGCGGATGGCGTTCCGAAACTGCGAAGAGCATGAGCTTCCGCCGCGAAGTGATTCGAACCGGTCCGTTCTTTCTGATAGCGGCCGTTCTTAGCCTGGTCACAATTTGGTTTCAAAATCGCGGCATCGGCGATGAAGAGATCGTTATTGGGTCGCTCATTCGGCGGTTTGCCAACGCCGGCATGGCAGTTTGGTGGTATGCGGGCAAACTCTTCGTCCCTGTCCGATTGATGTCGATCTATCCGAAATGGCGATTCGATTCTCCCCAGCTGTTGGAATGGCTGCCTTTAATTGCACTGCTCAGCCTGCTCGCCATCATCTGGTTGTGGCGGAATCGGGGAACGCGCGGCGCGTTTTTTGCCCTGGCCTGTTTCATCGTCGCGCTCTTGCCGACGCTCGGATTCGTCCGCATGGCTTATCTGCGCAGCGGCACGCTCGTTGCGGATCATCACCAATATTTTGCCGATGTTTCCTTGATCACCTTCTTCAGCGCGGGTGTCGCATCTGTGTGGGCATGGCGCCAACGCGGAGCTAAAATCGCAACGATCGCCATTATCTTACTGCTGCTCGGCGCGATCGGAACCTACACATACGGTCGAGCGGAAATTTATCGCAGCGAAGAAACTCTTTGGCGGGACAATCTTTCCAAGAATCCCGACGCGTGGCAGGCGCAGATCCGATTGGGGCAGCTCTTTTTCAAACAAGAACGATACGCGGAAGCCGTTTACTATTGCGAACGAGCCGTCCAGTTGAAGCCGGAGCTGGCCGACAACCGCAACTTACTCGGACTCGTTTATTGCCGCCTGAGCCGATTCGAAGAAGGAATCGCGGAATATCGCAAAGCATTGCAATTAAAAGAGGCGAAATCGTTCACAGCCACGACCAACGGTGTCGCGACAATTCGAACCAATCTCGCAAACGCCTTGACGATTACGGCGAATAATCTCAGCGATTCCATCTCGGCGATCCCGGACGAAGCGATGTGGCGTTATGAGGAAGCGATCCATCTATACAAAAAGGCGCTCGAGCTGGAACCGCAGCAGCCCGCCATTCATCGCAACCTCGGATTGCTTCTGGCCAGACTTGGTCGATATGATGAAGCGGCAGCGCACCTGCGGGCCACGTTACAGATTGTTCCCGACGAGCCGCTCGCGCGCGAAACGCTCGATGCGATCGAGGCGAGCAAACGTTAGCTGTTACAATAAACGCTTGGTCGCGCATACGGGCAGAGTTTTTCGCGTTGATACATATTTCTCGCCGCACATTTCCACTCTACGACTGATCCGCGGCGACGGAGCGGACGCTCGCAGTTCGGATGCTGGCTTGCCAGGCGGTGGTCATTGGTTATTCTCGCTCCGGTCGCTCATCTGGAACGTTAGGTCGACGCCTCTCGATGTATGAACAATATAGCATGTTTACCGCGTACGCCGTATTTGCCTAGTGGAGTGATATTGTGACCGAATCGGAG
>CATPBS010000289.1 GCA_955652715.1 uncultured Candidatus Udaeobacter sp. | reverse complement strand
GGCTTCGACCATGCTGTGTTGATTCTCGTTGCCAACACGCACCATCAGCGTGGGGTGGCCATTCAAGGGAGCGATTACGATTGACCGGCTAAATACGACGCGCGCAATCGGTCGCGAGAAACGGACGAAAATCAATCCGGTCATGACGGCGAGCAAAAACACGCCGGTCATGATTTCGATTGTGCTGACGATGTGGCCATAAAGCGTTTGCGGGTACATGTGGCCGTAGCCCACAGTGGCCAGCGTTTGGATGCTGAAGAAAAAGCAATCGAAAAACCAATGCCCACCAGTGCTGCCGGCGATGCTGCCTTGCTGGAGGCTATAAAGCGCGGCGAAGAGCAGATTGAGCCCGATATAGACAGTGGCGACGAACGCCGCGAATCGCGGCCAGCTTAATCCTAGTAGCCAGCGATAAACATCGCGCCATCTCCAGGCATCAGTATTGACTTTGACAAACTCGACCTGACCGGCGCGGATGGAAACGTGATTGGGCCTTCTCCTCATCTGCATCTAATCTGCGGTCACGACTGCTCGTCAACAAATGCAGCGATCTCTTTGAGAATTGTTTCATTGATACCCCTCTGCGTTTCGCCTGCTTGCTCAAGCTCGCGTTTGGGGATGCGCAAAGAGTGGTCGCCGCCCCCAACGAGATGCAAAAAGCTTGGCGCATCCATTTCGGTGCGAATGCGCTCCAAAAGGTCCAATGGGCAAAGCGAGTCGCGCGTGCCCTGCACAAAAAGGATCGGCGTCGTGAGGGCGCGCAAAGCTTGATCGCGGAGTTTTGTGCGGTCGCCCATCGCACAGAGCGGGTATCCAAGGCAAACTAATCCGTCCACCTTTTCTTCGAGTGATAAATGACATCCAACGCGGCCGCCCATGCTCTTGCCAATTAGGATTGTTGATTCATCGCGATGTCGCTCTCGCGCCCTGTGTAATGCTTTTCGATGCGCGGCGATCAATTTCGGTAAGGGATCAGGTCGTTTTCGGCCCTCGCGCATGTAGTCGTAATCGAAAGTCTCGACGGCGCCGATTCCAGACAAACGCTTTTTCCAATCTTGCATCCAAGGATGCGACGAAGGCGCTCCTGCGCCTGGAGCAAACAAGAACAATGGTGCCATTCCTTGTAACTCGTCTCGTAAGCTGCGAAGCCTACCCCTTACTCAGCGGCTCTGAAAGCTTTTCAAAAACCCGCGCGTGGAAACCCGCGTGGAGACTTGGATCACAAGGAGAACAATTTGGGCAGTACGTTGGCAACAAAGTCGACCAAGCCGTGGCCGTAGCCAGTGAGATAAGCCAAGCCGCCGACGACTGCTGCCGATACAATAGCGATTACGAGGCCCCATAAAATCGACATCCACCAGAGCGGTGCCGAGGCCGATAGAGCGCATCGGCAAACGTTCGCCGCGCCGGATAATCAGTAGGAGAGCGGCTGCGCTCGCCCAGATCAGCGTTTCCTTTAGGATTGCCGAGGCAAACGTGATTTCGGGCACAAAGAACGCGAACGCCTGGCGAATCACGACCATCGCGGATAATGAGAGGAAGAGTCCGATCCACGTGGCGGGCGAAACCTTCGCCGCCACCGCATTCTCGTTCATCATAATAAAGGATCCCGCTCGGAAATTGTGTGTTTCCATACGATTCCATTGAGATGCCGCAAGGCACAGTTTGGATTCAAAGAAATCAGAGACGCTCTCTCCGCGACGTCGGATTTCGGGCAGGCGATCGCCGTCGCCTTATTGCACCGTCACAAGGGTGCCGACCGGAAGTTCGGAGAAGAATTTGCGAGCAGCTTCCTCAGGCAGTCGAATGCAGCCGTGTGATGCGGGGTAATTCGGCACGTAGCCCGCGTGCATTCCAAAATCAAGACAGCTGAGCCGCATGAAATACGGCATGTCCACATGGTAAATGGTGGAACGATGGTTTCGTTCCTTATTGGTGATCACAAATTCGCCCCTTTTCGTCGAATAACCTGCTCGGCCAGTCGAGCATTGCGTGCGATACACTGGCACGCCGTTCTTAACGAGGGCGACCCGTTGCAAAGCGAGAGAAATTTCGAGACGCAAGCGATCCGGCGATGGTCCGCCGCCGAGAAGAATTTGTGCAGCTCGCCAGTGACCAGTCTCTGCGGCAATATCCAACGCAGACATCTTGTCCCGGCTCGTTAGTCGATTCCGGTTGGCACCTTTATCGAGGAGAGCGCGCAGGTAATCGTCCTGTCCAAGTCCTGCGGCAAGCATCACGACGGTAAGGTTTCTGTCTTCTTCCACGTAGCTGCGAAGCGCTTTCGATGAGAGCAACGCCAGAAAATGGTTGCCACAGCGAGATGGAAGAACGGTGTTCGGATCGGCCCCACTAGCCAGGAGCGTGCTGAAAAGAGAGGTGTTGTTTCCCGCAATGTAATAGGCAAGAAACGGCACGTTCTTACCCTCAGGCGTGGGCGGCGCTGAATGTTTGCCAAGGAGCAATCGGATTTGCTCCTTGTTTCCCGCTTGCAGCCCTGCGTTCAGAGCACGCCGCGTACTTGTCGTCCACTGCGATGCAGGCGGTAAGCGTTCTACGACAGTTTTGATGATCTCCGGATTACCGCCGTCGAGTGCCATTCCCAGAAGGTCGCGCCCGTCTTTGGTCCGCGCTTCTGAATGGAGATCGGCAGTACGCACGACAAGCAAGCGGAACGTCTCGAGATTGCCATGCATCGCTGCCGCCATGAGGGGTGTAAAACCGTTGGTATCGGCAAGATCAACCAAGGCACCGGCGTCAACGAGCCGGCGCGCCGTTTTCCAATCCTGTTGCGATGTTGCGATCAACAGCGGCGTGCGCCCTTGCGCATCGCGTCCGTTTGGATCGACGCGTTCGATTAAGTACAAGTCGATGAGCGAATCGCGCTGAATCGTGACAGCCCGAACCAGTTCTCCGGGCGAGACGGAAATGCGCGCGGGCGGCTCGGGGCCAACCGCTATCGCCCAAAACAATATCAAAAGTACAACGCCTGCCCCAAAGACGAATTGCCTCTTGAACTCGCGCATAAACAGGGTTGGGCCAGAAATTATACGTGCTTCGTCAAGGAATGCAGCACTGCTGGGACTGAACGGAGAGGGTGCTTTTGAGCAAGCAGGGATTGGACGGATCCAGTTGAACGTTGCATGTTCGGTGCTGTCCAAATTCCAACCCATGCGTGTATCCATTTTGACCTTATGCGTTGCACTCAGTACATCGTTTGCGGCGCAACCTGAGGCCATCCCCACTTTCACCGTTCCTGCTGCTGCGGCGGAAGCAGGCAAGGACGTGGTTCACCAATTGAACAACGCTTTCGCAAAAGTCTTCGAAACCGTGGCGCCGAGCGTTGTCATCATTGAGATTTCTAAGAAGAACGAGGTCAGTGAAAGCTCGCCGCTCGACGACCTGTTCTTTCAAGGACCGCCGGATGACAACAATCCGCGACGAAATCCCGGTGGGTTGCGTCCGGTCCAAAGCGAAGGCTCTGGTTTTATCGTGCGTCCCGATGGCTACATCTTCACGAACTTTCACGTGGTCGAAGGTGCAGACAAGATCGACGTGAAATTGAGAGACGGGCGGAATTTTCCGGGAGCGGTTGTGGGCACCGATGAGAAAACCGATATCGCTGTCATTAAGATCGAGGCGAAAGATTTGCCGGTCGTCCAGCTTGGTGACAGCGACGCTGTGCGGGTTGGGCAATTTGCGTTTGCGATCGGTGCGCCGTTCAAGCTCGACTACACATTCACTTACGGCGTAATCAGCGGCAAAGGCCGAAGCAAATTGCTTCAGACAGGCGTCTACTCAATTTCGGATTATTTGCAGACCGACGCCTCGATTAATCCGGGTAATAGTGGTGGCCCGCTGTGCGACATCGACGGCAAAGTGGTTGGGATGAACACGCTGATCAACGGCATGAACCGCGGGCTGGGGTTTGCGATTCCAATTAACATGGCAAAGGAAATCGGCGCCGAACTGGTCGCAGGGCACAAGATTGTGCGCCCATGGCTGGGCATTCGCATCGAGACCCTCGGTGATGACCCAACGATCCGGGATTTGTTTAAAGGCGCCGATAAAGGCGTCGTGGTGCGCACAATTGAAGCCGATGCGCCTGCTTCAAAAAGCGATTTGCGGCCCTTCGATCTAATCACCCACGTCGATGGAACGTCCATCGATTCCGACTCGCAACTTCAGCATGAGATTTTGAAAAAGAAAATCGGCCAAAAGGTGGAGGTCACAGTTTGGCGCAAAGGTCAAACCATAAGAGTGCCAGTCAAAACGGGCGAATTGCCTAACGAGATCACGCGAGCGTCAAATGAACCCGTCCAGCCAGCTCAGCCAAGGCGCCAAGATGTCGGCAAGTTTGGGTTGCAGGTGCAGGAATTGACAAAGGACGTTGCCGAACGGCTGCACCTTCCAGTTCAAGGCGTGGTTGTAACAGGCGTCGAAGACAACAGTATCGCAGCGGCGCAAGACATTCAGCGCGAAGATGTCATTACAGAAGTGGACGGGAAACCCGTCACGAACGTGCAATCCTTCCGTGAAGCGCTCAATCAGGCTGATCCGAAACGCGGAGTCCTCCTGTACCTTGATCGCAAAGGCACGAAAACTTTCGCCGTGCTAAAAGCGGGTGGCTAGGTTTTTCGGCTGCCGACAATTATCAGCACGATCCCGCCGACCAGGCAAATGCCACCAAGAAGAGGCGGAAATGGAATTGTGTGCTGTTTTTCCGCTGTCGCCTGAATCGGACCGAGGTCCAGCACCTTTTCGCGCTTGGTGTACGTGAAACCGCCATACGCAAGCGAGATGACGCCAACGATTATGAGAATGATGCCGACAATGCCGGCCGGTTTCATTAATGCGAGCTTACAATGGCCGCCGGCCTGAGATCAACTGAATGATCAGCACCACAATCGCAATGACCAGCAGGATGTGAATGAAGCCGCCCAGCGTGTAGGAGCTGACCAGCCCAAGCAGCCAGAGCACGAGCAAGATCACGAATATTGTCCAGAGCATAAGGTTTCCTTTCGGTTAAGTCATACCTAGCTTCGCGCGAGGCAGTTCTGTTGCGCTTATCCGAAGTATAAATTTTCTGGCCAGGGCGCTCCGCACGCACGCACATTGACCCCTAGTTTTCATCAATCCCGCCTATGATATCACGCAGATTCCACCCGCTGGCTTCGAGCTTTTCGCGCGCGGACGCATAATCGCATTGTGCCACCTCTGCAACGACCCGCACCGCGCGATCGCGGAGCTTCCTGCTGGTGGTGTGCAGAGCGGTCATTAGGTTGCCCCGGACTTTGCCAAGCGCCACCATGGCGCCAGTGCTGATGATATTCAGCGCAATCTTTGACGCCGTTCCTGCTTTTAACCTGGTCGATCCGGTTAGAATTTCAGGTCCAACCGCGAGAGTGATCACAAGATCGACATGTGCTGTCGCCGGTGTCGTTGGTGCCGGCCCGCGTTCCGCGGCTGCAGTTGGATTGCACGTAAGCAAAATCGTTTTTGCGCCTAACGATTTTGCTCGGGTTAGCGCGCCGAGCACAAAGGGGGTCCTCCCGCTGGCGGAAATTCCGATTACAGCATCGAGATGTTTGATTCGGCGCTCATCCAGAGCCAATGCGCCGGCACTTGCATCGTCTTCCGCGCCTTCTGCACTGCGATAAAGCGCAGTCACGCCGCCCGCGATGACCCCCTGCACAAGATCGGGTGGCGCCCCAAACGTCGGCGAGATTTCGCTCGCATCAAGGACGCCAATGCGGCCGCTGCTCCCAGCCCCGACATAAAACAACCGGCCGCCATTTCTCAGCGATTCAGTCACGATTTGAATCGCCTGATCAAGAGCGGCCGTCGCGTTGCGCAAGGCTTCTTCAACAAATTTTTCTTCCTCGATGAAAACTTCGACTAATTCGCGCGGACTCAGTTTCTCCAAATTCTCCGAGCGCGGGTTGCGTTGCTCGGTCAAGGCCGCAGCCAAACTGTCTATTTCAGTTTGAGATGGCATTGGACGAAATGTGGCGTGATCGCCCGCTTCT
>CATPBS010000288.1 GCA_955652715.1 uncultured Candidatus Udaeobacter sp. | reverse complement strand
GTTGAAAAAGTTGGCGCGCGGCTGCGGAGACTGATGGCTTGGCGCTGAAAACGTAAACCCACTCCCGCGCTGCCGGGGCCGGTCAGCGCTCCCTTTCGACAAGTAAGTCTTGCCCTAAACCTTATTGCCTCGTCCGCGTGTGCCCGAGAATGAGCATCGGGTTAGCAGTGGTCGGAATTGCAGCGAGCCGCTCGCAAGGCTGTGGAATAGCCGAGGTTCCGGTTACAACCAGGCACATT
This sequence comes from uncultured Candidatus Udaeobacter sp., assembly GCA_955652715.1. Taxonomy (GTDB): domain Bacteria; phylum Verrucomicrobiota; class Verrucomicrobiia; order Chthoniobacterales; family UBA10450; genus Udaeobacter. The sequence continues at coordinate 6,710 of CATPBS010000288.1, read as the reverse complement.
TTCTTAACGGCCTTGGTAGGCGCCTGTTGTTTTGCCGGCAGCGCTACCTTATTGCTCGGATCAGCAGCAAATGCCGATGTGCAAAACGCGATTGCTAGCGCCACGCTTGCACATTGGACCGACCAGCCGCACACGCGACTGAGTCTTCTGACTGTTTTCATATCGTGATTGTGATCCCGTCCCGAATTCTTGCAAGCTTATTCGAAGCGGCTTTAGGCCAAAAGCCCGACACTTTCAGCCATCGCAGATCAGTCCGTCCAAAGAAAATGTTCCAAGCGAAGATTGTTAAGACGCGCTTTTGCTTCTTCGCTTCGGCTGCCTCCGGCCGCAGCGAGCTTATCATAGATAGCAGCGGCAGATTCCCACTTTGAATCCTCCTCCAACAATCGGCCAGCGTTAAATCCAGCTTTGTAATACCAGAACAGTTCGCGCCGCTGATCCGGGCGCGCCTGGTCCTCCAATATCTTGTAAAACGTCGCAAGGGCGCCGACTCGATCGTTTTTCTTTTCCAGGCACAATCCCTTTTTGAAGAGCGCCTGGTTACGCCAGTCAGTCGGGTCGCTGGTATCGGAGGCCAATTGGTCGTACGTTTCAATCGCGCGCTGGTAATTATTCGGGTCGCTTGCGCCCTCCTCGAAGAAAATGTCGCCTTTCCCGCAAAGCGCCTCGCGTTTGTCGGACAAGGCAGCGTTGCTCTTTAGTACTTCATCGTACAGGGCGAGAGCATCCTTGGATTTGCCAAGCTTGCGCTCAATCACGGCTTGTTGATTGCGCGCTGCCCACCGCAGGCCGCCGTTTTTCTGCACGACCTGATCAAACAGAACAATCGCCCGGTCCAGTGAGTGCTCGCCCATGCTTGACATGGCCGACTCTGCCGCGAAAAAAAGTGCCCTTTCCGCGAGAGAGTCGTCGGGATTCTGTTGCGCGATCATTTCGAACTGCGTCTGCGCGTTTGCGAAATCTTGGCGACCGTAATAAAGCTCCGCTAATTTCATTCGAACTTCCGGGGCGAACGGTGAGAGGGCATGCTGCTCCAGAAATTTCTTCGCAAGCTCAATGACTTTCGTCTCGTTTCCACCCGCTGCTTCTTCCACCCAGATCCTGAGATAATCGGCGCGCTCTGTGGCCGCTGCGGTTGGCCTCGACTCCGCTGCACGAGCCAGATTTTTACGTGCTTCATCCAGGCGCGGCGGCGAGGAGTGAAAGGCCAGCTCCGCAAGGCCAACCCAGGCTTCCGAGACGCGGGGATTCTTAGGAAAATCACGAATGAACTGGTGCAACGATGCCGCTGCTTTTTTGTCGCCTTTTGCCGCCTGCATCAAAGCTTCCTCCAATCGTAAATTGGCGCCCGCCTCTTCGTCGCCGCCCTGCTTCTCCAGCTCATCGTAGTCAGCCAGGAAACGAGCGTGATTGCCAAGTTGTAGCCAGCCAATGGACGCATTAAGCAGGGCAACTTTTGTCCAGGGCGAATTGGAATGCGCGATTTGTTCAAAGGCCGCGGTTGCTGTGTCAAATCGCTTGGCCAGATAATTCGCTTGCGCGGACAAAAAATCGATCCGAGCCAGCAAGGCCGGCTCGGGATGCAGCAGACGCGCATCACCCAAAATCGCAATCGCCGCACCGAAATCCCGGCCATTCATTTCAAATTGAGCAAACTCAAGAAAAGCCTGTGCGATTGCCGGGGATTTGATGCTGGTGTGTTGTAGATCGGAAAACAATTGCCGGGCTCGCTCCCTGCGCCCGGCGCGAACTTCCAGCCGACCAAGATACCATCGCGCGAAGGTTCGCCGCGGCTGTTCTGGCCTGCGCACCCATTTCTCCAGTTCGTTGCGCGACGGTTTGTGCTCCGCGCTATATAGCTCATCCAATTTTGCAAAGAGAAGAGGCAGGTCCGGGTCTGCCGGATGACGGTCGATAAATTGCTCGATAAAATCATCTCCTGCTTCTGGTGTTCTTAGTTGCAGATGCGCTTCGGCTATGCCAAAGAGTGCCGCGATTAGCGTGGCATGAGCCGCTCCCTCCGGCCTTTTCAGAAGCGCTTGAAATATGCCGATTGCTCTCTCGGGCCGCTGCAAGATCAGCTCCAGGCGCCCGCGTAACACGCGGCGTTCTCTCCTTTCCGCCACCAATGTCGGTCGCATTTCTGCCAGCAAGCGCCGCGCATTAGGAGCATCGGCCATTTCAATGTACAGTTCGGCCGCTCGTAATTGCGCTCGGGTAACCCATTCTTTGTCATGAAACAGAAGTTTAAGCTTTCTCAAAGCTTCTTCCCGCCTTCCTAACTCGCGAAGCATCTCCGCTGAGCCAAAGATAGCTGCTCCACGAAACTGAGAATCTTGGTGCGTTGTCAATTCCTCATACAGCGGCAGGGCGTCAGCCCATCGGTTCAAGTTGGCCAAGGCTTGAGCACGCCAGAATTTTGCCCATGGAAGTTCGCGCAGTCGGGCGTCTGCCAACAAAACCAGAGTGGCCTCCGGCTCTCTTGCAGCCACTTGGGCTTCGGCAAGTTTCTCGGCGACAACGCGCCATTCGGTGTCGGCCAGATCTTTGTTCAGCAACGCTTGCAACCGCGCCACAGCCACTTCCGGAAGGCCCTCTGTTAGGGGCGCGCTTGCTTCAGCGATCTCAGCGGAAATGTCCGCACGGGCGAATTGCGCGATTATACTGAGGAGACACGTGAGTCCTATTTGCCTTAGGCTCATCTCTTCTCCAGCATTGGCCCCAAGTATCGCCCCGTATGACTACCGGTAAGAGCTGCGATCTCCTCCGGCGGACCGGTTCCGACGAGATCGCCGCCATCTTCACCACCTTCGGGTCCTAAATCGATTATCCAGTCGGCGGACTTGATCATCTCCAGATTGTGCTCAATCACAATCACGGTATTACCCGCGTTACGCAGCTTCATCAGCACTTGCAGCAGTTTCTCAATGTCGGCGAAATGCAATCCGGTTGTCGGCTCGTCGAGAATGTAAAGGGTGCGCCCAGTCGCCCTTTTCGCAAGCTCTGTGGCGAGTTTTACGCGCTGGGCTTCCCCACCGGATAGAGTTGTTCCGGCTTGTCCGAGTCGCAGGTAACCGAGACCTACATCCAGCAATGAATCTAACTTTTCTGAAATGCTGGGCACATTGCGGAAAAACCGCGCTGCCTCATCCACCGTCAGGTCGAGAACATCGGCAATATGTTTGCCTTTGTAAGTGATCTCGAGTGTCTCACGGTTGTACCGCTTGCCACGACACACTTCGCACTCGACATACACGTCCGGCAGAAAGTGCATCTCGATCTTAATTAGTCCGCCGCCTTCGCAGTTTTCGCAGCGGCCCCCTTTAACATTGAAACTGAAACGCCCGGCATCATAGCCGCGCACGCGTGCCGCAGGCAATTGGCTGAATAGCTCGCGGATTGGTGTGAACGCACCGGTGTAGGTGACGGGGTTTGAGCGCGGCGTCCGCCCGATCGCACTTTGGTCAATCACAATCGCCTTGTCGATTTGTTCCACTCCGCGAAGCGCCCGATGTGTGCCCGGTTTCTCTTTGGCATTGTAAAAACGTCGAAACAACGCACGCCGTAGAATGTCGTCCACGAGAGTGGACTTGCCGCTGCCCGAGACACCAGTGACGCAAGTCAAACAGCCGAGCGGAAAAGAGACCGTAATGTTTTTCAAGTTATTCTCCGTCGCCCCGACCAGCGTTAACCAACCTTCGGACTGGTTGCCAGCTCGGGGTTTAACGCGCTGCCTGGGAACGGGAATTCGCGCGCGGCCGGAAAGATAATCCCCAGTTAAAGAATTCTTCGCAGAGACGATGTCGCTGAGTTTCCCTTCCGCCACGATTTTGCCCCCACGCGGGCCTGCACCCGGACCAAGATCGATAATGTGATCGGCGGCCCGGATTGTTTCTTCATCGTGCTCAACCACAATAACAGAATTGCCGAGATCACGGAGACGACGCAACGTGCCCAGCAAGCGCCCATTGTCGCGCTGATGCAACCCAATGCTTGGTTCATCTAAAATGTAAAGCACGCCCGCAAGGCCGGAGCCGATCTGTGTCGCTAATCGAATCCGTTGTGCTTCGCCGCCGGACAGTGTTCCACTCTGGCGATTGAGCGTGAGATAACCGAGCCCGACTTCAACGAGGAATTGCAAGCGTGATTGAATTTCACGCACCACGTCCGTCACAATGGCTTGTTGGTGCGCGGTCAGGTCGAGATCTGCGATAAACCGCGTGGCTCCTTCGATCGTCAATTCACTGAATTGGTGAATGTTCAGTTCACATGCGTTTCCACCTTTTATCGTAACAGCAAGAATTTCCGGTTTGAGCCTTGCTCCATTACAGACCTTGCACGGCTCGCGCGTCATGAACGAGCGAATGCGGTTACGAGTGAATTCGCTTTGCGTTTGCTCGTAAAGTCGCTGCATCTGCGGCACCAATCCCTCGAATGGTTTCGCCACTTTCTCTCCTCCATTATCGCTGAAATTCATTTCAATCGGCGTTCCATCGGTGCCGAAGTAGAGCGCTTGTTTAAATCGCTCTGGCAAATCGTTAAAGGGAACGTCCTCATCGACGTGAAAGTGTTTCACCAGCGCCTTTTGCAGATGCCGGTAGTATGCCTGCATCCGCTTCGTTCCGCGTCGCCACGGCGTGATTGCCCCTTTGGCCAGCGTTCTAGCAGGGTCGGAAATCATTAAATCTGGATCGCAGACCAATTGCGTGCCGAGCCCATGGCAAGCCGGGCATGCCCCGAGATGACTGTTAAAAGAAAAATGTTTGGGAGTTAGATCGCCTAACGTGAATCCCGTCTCCGCGTTTCCATAATCCGTCGAGTAGCGCAGTTCTTCCCAAATTTGGTTACGTTCAGCCTCGAATGTTGAGCCGCTTGCCCGCGAATGGTGCCCGACTTGGGCGTCGGAGGTCTTTGAAATTTCCCGCAACACTACAACGCGATTGCCGCCCAATTTGAGCGCAGTCTCAATTGAATCTGTTAGGCGCACGCGAATTCCGTCGCGAATGATCAGCCGGTCAACCACCGCCTCAATCGTATGCTGCCTGTTCTTGTTCAGCCGGATCGGCTCGGGGCGATCCAACTCCATTAGCTGACCATCAATTCGCGCGCGAACGAATCCTTCGCGTTTGAGCTTTTCGATAACATCGCGGAATTGGCCTGGCTGATTCTCGACCAGCGGCGCCAGCACAATGATCTTGGAGCCGGCTTCGTACGCAAGGATCTGGTCGACAATCTGCTGAGGCGTTTGGCGGCTCAGTGGCCGACCGGTGAGAGGATCGTGCGGCTGACCGACAGCCGAAAAGAGGACCCGCAGGTAATCGTAGATCTCAGTGGTGGTCGCGATTGTCGACCTCGGGTTAGCGCCGGCGCTGCGCTGCTCGATAGCAATCGCAGGAGACAGTCCTTCGATAAAATCGACATTTGGCTTTTCCATTTGATCGAGGAATTGCCGCGCATAAGCAGAGAGACTCTCCACGTATCGGCGTTGCCCTTCGGCATAAAGAGTGTCGAAAGCCAGCGAGGATTTCCCCGAGCCACTGAGGCCGGTTATGACCACCAACTTCTCCCGCGGAATCTCCACATGGAGGTTCTTGAGATTGTGCTGGCGGGCGCCACTAATTTTGATAACTTGCGCAGGCATTCTGACGACGGATGTCGAACCTATCAGTCAAGCACAGCCGTTCCTTTTCTCCAGCGAAATTGCGTTATCGAGCGTACGACAGAGTGCGTGCCCCGGCGAACTTCCGCTTGGGTTGCGAAGATGAAAGTCTCAATCGTAATCCCCTGTTATAATGAAAAGGACACGATCGAGAAGGTCGTCGATGCAGTTTGCAACGCACCCTTAAAGAGCAGAGAGATCATTGTGGTGGACGATTGCTCAGAAGACGGGACACAGGCCGTGCTGCAGGAGAGGGTTTCGCAGCTTGTTGATCGAATTATTTATCATCCGGTGAATCGCGGCAAGGGAGCGGCTTTGCGCAGTGGGTTCGCGGCTGCCACTGGCGATTTCATTCTGGTGCAGGACGCAGACCTCGAATATAGCCCCGAAGATTATCCTGCGCTTCTTGAGCCGCTCATGTCAGGCAAAGCGGACGCGGTTCTTGGCTCCCGTTTCATGAGCGGGCGACCGCATCGCGTCCTTTTCTTTTGGCACATGGTCGGCAACAAATTTTTGACGCTACTCTCCAATATGTTCACCAACATCAATCTGACCGATGTCGAAACGGGCTATAAAGCCTTTAAGGCTCCACTTATCAAATCGATTCGGATAGAAGAAGATGGTTTTGGCGTTGAGCCGGAAATTATCGCTAAACTCGCGCGCACGGGCTGCAGAATTTACGAAGTGGGGATCTCATACAGCGGACGCACTTATGCGGAGGGCAAGAAGATCAACTGGAAAGACGGCGTCAGGGCGATTTATGCCATTTTCAAATACAACCTTGAGCGCCCGGGAGTATGAAGGAGGCTGTTGTGCAAAATTCTGTAGCGCACTCGGCGGCAGTCAATTCGCCATTAAATGATAGCGGCCGCGTGGACGCTCTTTTAAGCCAGCACGAACCAAATACCGAGAACTGGGGACCAGCCGCGCTTGAGCAAAGGCGCGAGCGAACGCGGGATCATCTGGCCAAAATTGCTGCTCGTCGCGAGACCTGGATCAAGCGTAACAGGTACTATTATGGACTGCTAAACCGGCTTCTTCGTTTTTTGGT
>CATPBS010000287.1 GCA_955652715.1 uncultured Candidatus Udaeobacter sp. | reverse complement strand
CTGCAACTCTCTCAACTCGCGCGCGAGGGTCGGCGGATTGCATGAAACGTACATGAGCGTTGTCGGTGCAAGATCAAGAATCGCTTTTCGTACGTCTGCACTCAGCCCGGTGGCCGGAGGATCGACGATGATAGTAGTGGGGCTTGGAAAAGCGCCCTTCCGAAGCTCTTCTTCCACATCGCCGGCGATATATGTCTCTTTCGCAGTCGCATTTTCCCTTGCAGCGCCAATTGCGAATTTGTCCCAGTCGATCCCGATTACTCGCTCAAATTTGTCGAGCAACGCTTTTGCAAAAAATCCTGCACCGCAATAGGCGTCGATCAACAGTTGTTGATTTGGCGCGGCGAGATCGACGATCAAACCGCGTAATGCATTTGCGACCGCGTCGTTTGTTTGCGAGAAAACGCGCGCGCTGCCTGAAGCCCGCAATGTGTAATGACCATCGCGTACGTGCGTTTGCGTTCGTAACTCCGTCAGTGCACGATTGACTTCATCGAGTGAAATCGGGCAGTGCTCGATGTCGATTAGGCGATGCGAGTCGCGCCGGAAAAACCCGATCACACCATCCTGAGCGTGCACGGTGATGCGATTGCGATATGCGTACTGATCGGGCGAAGGGATGATCGGTCGCATCGGAACATCTTTGATTTTACCGATTCGCTTGAGCGCGTCGCGCACCTGCCGCCATTTGATCGCAAGCTGATGTTCGTAGCTAATGTGCTGGTAAGCGCATCCTCCGCACCGGCCGAAATAGGGACATTTTGGCTCCACACGATCCGGCGAGCTTTGCTTTACCTCGACCAGCTCCGCTTCGGCGAATTGCTTCTTTTCGCGCACGATCTCGGCGGAAACGATCTCACCGTCGATGGTGTACGGAACGAACACCGCCTTCCCTTGCTCGCGTCCGACGCCTTTCCCGCCGAAAGCAATGTCTTCGATTTCTAGTTCAACAACGCGCATACCATTGCCACGGCTATTTTAGCTGAGCATCCAGCGATGCTGGAGGGTAGTGTTAAGCAAATGTTACTGTCAGTTGGCTGCGACTGCGCACCCGATCTCCGCTTCGGGTTTGTCGAGCTTAATCCGCATCAACAGTAGGCCAACGCACGCACAGGAGTCGCTAATCATCCGAACAGCACGCCAGGTTCGACGAGAGCGAACGCTAGTTGGGATCTTGGTCGGAATCGCGTACGTAAGGATATTTCGATTCGTTACCGATCTCAGGCGGAAATTCCGGATAGCCGGCGTGAATGTAAGGAATCTCCGGCGGCAGTATGGGGTAATAGCTTTCCCGCCATATTGGAAACGGAAATGTCAAAATCTCGATAAGACCGGCCACATGTCGTGTGGCTGTGCGCCCAAGGCCGCGCCAAACGCCATAACCAGCCGCCGCGGAGTTACCTTCTGCCTTGTTAACTTGGTTAACCGTCACAATAAACTCAGTCGGAGCGATGAAAAAATTCGAAAGTCCCCGACCGAGTTTGCGCGTCGGACCATAATCGTTCGAAGGCGGGTCTTGAATATCGGCGAAGGCTCCGCTGGCAAGGCCGGCGACCGCTGCGAGGGCAAGGACAGTTTTCATAGGCGCTCCAAACCAGTTAAATGATTTCGAACAGCAAAGGCAACACTTTATTTTCGATCTTCGGCTACGACCTGCTTCTGTGTCTTCAACATCGAAATCCCTATGGTGACTGCGAGAATGAGTACGATGATTCCGAGTGAAAGGCCCCTAGGCAGCGGCAAATAATCGGCGATCATCATCTTGATCCCGACAAAGGCGAGCAAGATTGCGAGTCCTGTTCGCAAGTAAATGAAACGATCCATCAAACCGGCCAGCAGGAAGTAGAGGGACCGCAAGCCGAGAATCGCGCAAATGTTGGACGTATAAACAATGAACGAGTCGCGCGTAATTGCGAAGATCGCGGGGATCGAATCGACTGCAAAGATCAAGTCTGTGACCTCGATCACGATCATGGTCAGAGCGAGCGGGGTTAACATCCAGCGGCCATCCACGCGCGCTTTGAAGTGCTCGCCATAAAATTCGGGAGTAATCCGAAACAGACGGCGGCACATGCGCATCACCCACGTCTCCGTGAAATCGCGCGCTGGATGTTTCCCAAAAAACATGCGCGCCGCCATGATTAGCAGGAAGAGACCAAAGAGATAAAGAACGAACTGAAAGTGTTGCACCAGCGCGATACCGCACAGGATCATCGCGCCGCGCATGATGAGTGCCCCGACAATTCCCCAGACCAAAACGCGATGTTGTGCGCGCGGAGGAACGCGAAAATGCGCGAAAATCAACACAAACACAAAAATGTTATCCATGCTCAGCGAATACTCGATGAGATAACCTGTAAGAAAATCGAGGGCGTGATGTGGTCCTTTGATGCGCCAGACCAGGGCATTAAACGCCAGCGACACGAGCACCCAAATCGCGCTCCGTTGAAGCGCAGCGCGCATGCTTAATTCCCGACCGCGACGCTTGAACGTGAACAAGTCGATTCCAACTGCGATGAAGACGCCGATGTGAAACGCAATCCAGAACCAGATGCTCGTCCTCACGGCGGGGAGGTTTTCATGCCGCGAGGCGCGCGGCAATCGCAAATTGCGCGTGTCCCGTTCGTCTCATGCCACGTGTAGCGCATCGCCTGCGAGGTGATATTGTCCCCTGCAGAAAAATGGACGCTGAACTACAAAAGCTTGTCGAATCGGGAAAGCTCACCTCGAAAGGCGCCGACCAGCTGGAAAAGTTAAAGCCCGGCACATTTTGTTTACATAAGAGTTGGGGATTCGGTCGCGTGCGCGAATGGAACCTGCTGCTCAATCAGATCGTAATCGATTTTGCCAGCAAGAAGTCCCATGTCATGCAGACCCAGTACGCGGCGGAAAATCTCACGCCCCTCGCGCCAGAGCATTTTCTCGCACGCAAGGCGACCGACCTGGCGTCGATCCAAAATTTGGCGAAGGAAAATCCGCCCGCGCTGGTGCGGAACATTCTGGAAAGTTTGGACGGTAAAGCTACCGCGCAGCAGATCGGCGAATGGCTGGTCGGCGATGTTTTCAGTGAGGCAGAATGGAAGCGCTGGTGGGAATCGACCAAGAAGGCGCTGAAAGCGAGCGGCGCGTTTTCCGTGCCTGCAAAAAAGACAGAGCCAATCCAAATCCGCGGCGAAGGCGTGTCGCACGCTGACGAGCTAATCGCCGCTTTCAACAAAGCGCGACAGCCGAAAGAGCAAATCGGTTCGCTCGAACAGATCATAAAATTTGACGAGCAATTCAAGGAACCTGAAAAACAGCTTCAGCCGATCATCGTGACCATCGAAAATATGGCGGTGCGCAACCAGAAAATGCATCCTGAACTGGCGTTCGAGCTCGTGATCGCGCGGGACGATTTGCTCGCGCGCCTCCCGCGACTGCATACGACTCACATCGGTTTGACTCTCTCGAAATTCATTCTTGAGGAAGAAAAGCGTTTGATTTCGATCCTTCCAAAGTTGTCGGCGGCAAAAGAGAAGAAAGTCTTGCAGGCGTTGCCGTCTGCGCTTGGTCCGGGTTGGACAGAGCGCGCCTTAACTTTAATGCAAGGGAGTCACGGCCGCATGGTCGGCCAAATTGCGCGCATTTTGAGTGAAGCCGGACAGCATGCCGAGCTTCGAACAATGCTGGAACGGAGCATTCGCGAACATTCAGCTACGGGCGAGATGCTCAGCTGGCTGTGCAGCGAACGCGAAAACTGGAGTGAATTCATTACACCGGATTTACTCAGCGCGATTTTCTCTGCGCTGGAACGGGAACGGCACAACGCTCCTGGTCGCGTCAGCAAGGTGCACCGTACTCTTGTCGAAGACCGGCAATTGCTTGCCGACATTTTGAGGAATGGCGATGTCGCGCTCGCGCGCGATGCCATGCGCCGGCTCCAGCTAAGCCCGTTGTTCGATGAATTAACGAAACGCTCGCTCCTGGCGCGGATCGTGAAAGTTTATCCAGAACTGGAAAGCATGATCGCGGGCGCGCAAGCCCAAGGCGAGAGCGCAACGTTAATCGTTTCCTGGAGCAGCCTGGAAAAGCGCAAGGCCGAATACGAAGAACTCGTAAAAGTAAAAATTCCCGAGAACCGCAGGGAGATCGCGCTGGCCAGGTCCTATGGCGATTTGAGCGAGAATTTTGAATTTAAGGCGGCCAAGCAAATGCAAAGCGTGCTGATGCGACGCAAAGCCGAACTCGAACAAATGCTGCATAACGCGCGCGGGACTTCGTTTGAAAACCCTGATACGTCGCGTGTTTCCATCGGCACAATCGTCACGTCGCGCAACGTGGAGACGAATAAGGAAGAAACGTACACCATCCTGGGCGCATGGGACGGTGACCCCGATCGCCACGTCATCTCGTACCAGACCGCAATTGGACAGGTGCTGCTCGGCCATGAAGTCGGCGACACGGTCTCTCTAAACACGGAGGGCGCCGCTCAATTTACGATTATGTCAATCCAGGCTGCGCCGCCGAACCAGACTGCGCCCGCAGCGGATCTTCCCAGTGAGTCTACCGTTGAAGCAGCGGTGGTTGAATAGCCTCAAATCATTCGCAAAGCGGATCGCCGAACCCGGGCGGTACTGACAGCGCCAAAGCGATGCGCCTTCGCTCCGGCATCAACTGGGCCTCAGGACGCCGCCGCGTTGCGTCCCTGGCAGCTAAATCAGCAATTCGTAGGAGAGAATACTCAGGCAATAGATTGCCGCCGTTTCCACTCGCAGGATGATCGGGCCGAGCGTGATCGGCTGACATCCGTGACGACGCGCGAGCGCAAGCTCCGCGGGCGTAAAATCACCTTCGGGTCCAATAAGCATCAGCACGGTCCGCGGGCGATCGCGGTGTTCGTTTGAATATTCTGCCAAAATCTTCTTCAAGTGCTGCGCGCCAGGCTGGAGTGATCCGATCAGCCGAAGATCGAACGCCTGCTCTGACGCTACGGAAAAAAAATCGCCAAGCTTCCTTGGCGTGTGCACGCGTGGCAGCCAGTTCTGACCACATTGTTTGGCCGCTTCAATCGCGATTTGCTGCCATTTCGTTTGTTTTTGCGCGGCGCTTTCGGAATCGACCTGCACAATCGTGCGGTCGGAAATGATCGGCGCAATTTCGGCGGCACCGATCTCGACTGCTTTTTGCACGATCAAATCCATGTTTTTCCCTTTTGGAATGGCCTGTCCAAGAACAATCCGGCCTTGCAGTGGCGGCGTTTCCGCTTCGTGCAATTTTCGCAGGGTAATTTCGTCGCTGCTAAGATCGACAATTTCCGCAGTGATTTCGCGCCCTTGTCCGTTGAAGAGAACAACCTTCTGGCGGCGTCTGACTCGCAAGACGTCGCGTGCGTGGTGTGCCTCCGAACCGGTCAACGCTAGGACGCGAGCGTCCCAACTCTCCGGCGAGACGTAGAAACGATGCATGTGCCTGTAGGACTAATAACAGCTATGGGACAAGCAATCCGATTTGTTTATTGGTAGTTGGACGCGATGAGCGAGTTCATTGCCAACACATTGGTCAGAGATTTGCTTATCAGCACCTCTATATCTCGCTGTTGAAGCGCTGCGATCACGCTCTCTGTGGGAATATTTCCTACGAGCGCGTCCTGCGCGAATAGGCATCCGCCAAGACCACCGACGGCTGAATCAAAGCGGCGGCAACCCGCATCGTAAGCGGCGAGCACTTTAGCTTCGGCTTCATGAGGCGCGCTGTGAAGGTGCACGCCAATGTCGTAATCGGCGTATTGCTTTGTGACCGATTGGACAATGCTGCGAATCAGATCAGGGCCAGCAACTCCGACGGTG
>CATPBS010000286.1 GCA_955652715.1 uncultured Candidatus Udaeobacter sp. | reverse complement strand
TCTTGAAATCGCCGTACCCGGTTCCCCCTTTTAAAAATCGGTCGCGCATGTCGGCGATTTCATCCTGAGACGCGACCAGCGAGTAAAGTTTGAAAATCGTCGAGTTCGCCGGGTCCTTCGGCGCATCCACCGGCGTGGAATCCGTGATGATGCTCATCACGGGCTTTCGCGTCTCCTTTTCGTCACCAAAGATGTCAATATTGTTCCCGTAACTTTTGCTCATTTTCTGGCCATCGATACCCGGCACGGTTTCCGTCGCGGCCTGGATGCGCGCTTCCGGCAACTTGAAAATCTGGCCGAATGTTTCGTTCATCTTCACGGCAAGATCGCGGGTCATTTCGATGTGCTGTTTTTGGTCCTTGCCGACCGGCACGATGTCGCTGTCATAAATCAAAATGTCCGCCGCCATGAGAACCGGATAATTGAACAGTCCGACTGTGGCGGTCATGCCGCGTGCGAGTTTATCTTTATATGAATGCGCTCGCTCCAACAAACCCATTGGCGCCACCGTCGATAAAATCCACGCCAATTCCGTGACCTGCGGCACGTCTGAATGCCGAAAAAGCGTTGCGCGCTCCGGATCCAGTCCACACGCCAAAAAATCAAGCGCGACGCGCAGGCTGTTCACGCGCAGGGATTGCGGATCGCGCACACTCGTGAGCGCGTGATAGTCCGCGATGAAATAAAGCGCTTCCCCCTCGGCTTGAAGCGCAATAGCCGGCTTCATCATGCCGAAATAATTGCCAACGTGCAGAACGCCGCTCGGCTGAATGCCGGATAAAATGCGCATGACCTAATTTAAGATTTAAGATTTCAGATTTTCTATTGAAAGCGAGTCATCAAAACAATCTGCAATTTGAGATCTGCAATCTACAATTTGAAATGTTTCGTGCTCGCAATTTTTGGGCCAGTCGCTAGATAAAGCCGCATATGGCTGCGCGTTCGCATCCCGTTTCGGTCGTCACTGGTGGCGCGGGTTTTCTCGGCTCGCATTTGGTGGATCGGCTTTTGGCGGAAGGCCATCGCGTCATCGCCATCGACAATTTGATCACCGGTAACACTGCGAACATTGGACATCTCGCGGGTAACGAAAATTTCCGGTTCATCAAGTATAACGTCTCCAATTTCATTTTTCTGCCGGAAAAAAAGGTCGATTACGTTTTTCATTTCGCGTCACCGGCCAGCCCCATCGATTATCTGGAGCTCCCGATCCCCACGCTCAAAGTAGGTGCACTCGGCACGCACAACGCTCTCGGCCTGGCCAAAGACAAAAAAGCCTCGTTCGTTCTTGCCTCAACGTCGGAGGTGTATGGTGATCCGCTCGAGCATCCACAAAAAGAAGATTACTGGGGTAACGTCAACCCCATTGGGCCGCGCGGTGTGTATGATGAGGCGAAACGCTTCGCCGAAGCGATCACCATGGCGTATCACCGCTATCACAGACTGGACACAAAGATCGTGCGCATCTTTAACACATACGGTCCGCGAATGCGGCTGCGCGACGGACGCGTGGTTCCGGCGTTTATCGGACAGGCCCTGAGTAGTCAGCCGCTCACCATTTTCGGCGACGGTTCGCAGACGCGTTCATTCTGTTACGTGTCCGATTTGATCGATGGAATTTTCAAACTGGCCATGAGCGATTTTCACGAGCCGGTCAACCTGGGTAATCCGCGCGAAATGACAATTAAACAGTTCGCAGACGAAATCATTCGCATCACTGGGACAAAGTCGACGATCGAATACAAACCATTACCGGTGGATGACCCAAAGGTGCGCCAACCTGATATCTCGCGCGCGAAAGAAGTCCTTGGTTGGGACCCACGCGTGGGATTCGACGAGGGAATCAAAAGGACGATCGAGTATTTTAGAGAGTCGTTGAAGAGTTAAAAAGTTACAGCGGTTACAGAGGGCGTCCGTTGTAACGATGTAACGATTTTAACGAATTCTTTGGGCCTCGTTCAAAATTTTACTGGCGTTTGCGGCGATTTGGTTTTGAATTGCTGCATGATCAGGCGTCCGCTTGCCGTCGCCGTGGGTTTATTCGCGGTTTCCTTTCCGGTTGCAGCGCAGCCAGGGAATCGGCCGAAAGCAACAGAACATCGAGCGGTTGCATCGAATCACTTGCGCGCTGCCGGTGCACTCGATCCCGCTTTTGCGCTCAGTCTTTATCGGCCAAAAATACTCAGCGCGAAGGATAATTCCCTTCTTTTTCATAAAGGGCCGGTGATGGCATGGTCGGACGGCGGCCGTCTGGCGAGCGAAAACGCAATGACCAGTATGGGCATGGTTTCGCTCGACCTGCCTTCGTTGGCGTATTCGCCCCCGAATATTTTCGGGGCTGTGCCAACAAACAAAGGAAGCGCTGCTTCCAACTCACGACCAGAGAATTTTGGACCGGACGCAAAGGATTCACCTGAAATGATCGAGTCGCCATCGGATCAGGTCTATTACGGCGGGGAAATCGGGTTTATGTACGGTCAGTGGAGCGGCAAAGGCGGTGGCGATATGATGCAGAGTTATATTCTGGGCCAGGTCGGCAATGACCATTTCCAGATCACAGCTGGCGCCGCATATGAGGAGTCGAGCGGACGCACATCGCGGTTCCACTCATTCGTTGTTCCAAGATAAAACCGTCGAGAAAATCCGAATCTCAAATTCAAATCTCTACCAAAAAGCGGGTCCGCCGGTTTAGATTTGAAGTTTAGAATTTGCTTCGCTGGAGGAATTGGGATTTTGGATTATGAGCCGTGGACATTTCCCGCGTAGGGATGTTAAGGTTGCTCCGAAAAACAAACGAATGAAGGTAGTCTTTAGAGTCGAACGTGACGAAGAAACTGGCGCATATACAGCTTCGTGGGATGACCCAGCGGGCGGCGGTATTACGACGCAGGCCGAAACATTGGCGGAATTGTCAGGCGCTATCAGTGAGGCTGTAAGATGCCATTTCGCTGATCGGCCTTCGCCGAAAGTCGCTACGCTTCACTTTGAGCACGACCCAGAGCTGCAGTTGGCGTGAAACTGCCGCGCGATCTTTCCGGTTGGAAAGTTATAAATGCGCTGAAACGTTTGGGCTTCACGCCGGATAATCAACAAGGCTCTCACATTCGGCTCATCAAGGGCCGCCTGAAAGTAACGGTTCCAAATCATCGGGCTATCTTGCCGAAAACGCTGAGAAGTATTTTGCGACAGGCTGAAATCACGATCGATGAACTCATGTCCGTTATTTAGGGCTGTAGTTGCTGCCAAGGTGCGCTTGACGGTCATGCCACAATTTTTCGGGAATGCTTCTTACCAAAACCAAACGCGCTCAGGACCCACTTTACTGGCACTGCTACGAGAAGATCAAAAGCCGGTGTCCGAAATCCGAAACTCGAAGTTTGAACCAAAGTTCAAATCCTAGGTATCCAAAGCAGACCGCATGATGCCGAGCTGTTTTGAGATTTCCGTATTGAAATTTGGTTCGGGATTTGGGATTTGAGACTTGGAGCTTTAGCCCATGGCCGCACCGGCGCGTCTCGCGCATTCGCTCGGAGAATTGGTCGGTCTGCCCCGGTTCAAGAC
>CATPBS010000285.1 GCA_955652715.1 uncultured Candidatus Udaeobacter sp. | reverse complement strand
CATGAAAAAGGCGCCCAGCCCAGATCTCGTCGCGCAGCATGTTCTCAAACTAATCAACGCTGTGCGCCCGCCGCCGCGGATAACGGTTGGCGATGCGTTTCAATCCAAAATTGCACCGCTGATTTTCAGATTTCTTCCGCAGCGCGTCCGCCTCTGGGGCCTAAGAAGATATTACGAAATATGACGGCGATCTCCGAAGCAGTAATTTTGATGGCCGGCGAGGGCTCGCGCCTGCGCGATTCGGATAAGACTTTCCTGAAGCCCGTCGTTCCGGTGCTTGGTCGACCCTTGATTTCGTACACTCTAGACGCCTTAGTCTGCGCCGGGATCAAGACGGTTCACCTCGTCGTCGGCTATGAAAGCGAACGGATGATCGCGCAAGTCGAGCAGTTGATTCCTTCCGGCGTCAGCGCCTTTTTCATCGAAAACCGCGATTGGCGAAAACAGAATGGCATTTCGCTTCTCGCTGCAGCCAGCCACGTCGGGGCACCGTTTCTTCTAACGATGAGCGATCATCTTTTCGACGGCGCGATGATCGATCATTTCCTTGATAATTTCGATCCGGGGTTGCTCAACATCGCAGTGGATCGAAAACTCGAATCCATTTTCGATTTGGACGATGCGATGAAAGTCCAAACCCGGGGAAACAGAGTAATCGGCATCGGGAAAGATCTGCGGAACTACGATGCGGTTGATGTCGGCTTGCTCGTTTGCCCGCTGGAAATTTTCAATTATATCGAGCGAAGTAGGCGAAATGGCGATTGCAGTCTGGCTGATGGAGTGCGGCTGATGGCCGGCGATAACAAAGTCCGTGCAATCGATATCGGCGGAGCTTGGTGGCAGGATGTCGACACTCTGCAGATGTTGCGACACGCCGAGGAAAAATTGAGCGCTTTCCAGACGGGCCGCCTCGGCAAACTCGCTTAGGGCAAGAACAAGGCGATCGAGCTCACGCAGTCCCGCGATTTGCCACGTCGCCGATTCGTCGGCCAAAATTCCGCACCGCTGAAAGTCGCGTTGCTTATCGATCATGGAACGCGAGTGTGGTTCGCGCGCAAAGGCAGGGCCAATAAATTTTTGAGAGCGAGAATAATGATCACGCACGCACAGACCGCGAGAACATGCAGGATCCAGCTCGGCCGGTCGCAAAGCGCGAGGAGCATGAAGCCAAAATTGAAAACGTCGCGTTTTGTCGCCTGAGCGAAAAATGAGGTCGCACGTTGACTAAGCATGAGCATTCCCGAATTCTTGATCATCCAAAGTTTGAGTTGATCTCCTTCGTTAAAACTTCCGCGATGCGCTTTGACATAAGCGGGATACAAACTGTTCTGCGTCGCGCATTCCAAATTGTTGTCGATCTTATCGCGCGTCAATAACGTTTCCCCGATGCCAATAAACAGTGCGGCCATTACTCCCTCGACTGGATAAAACCATCGCAGCGCATCTGCGAGTCCATTTTGTAGAGATAACCCAAAACCAAGCGCGACCGCATAGAGCAAAGTAGTGAAGCGATCGCAAAGGCCGTCGAGCCACCGACCCGAAGGCGACTCAAGATATTTTGCGCGCGCGATTTCGCCATCGCATCCATCGAGAACGCTATGCAATTGAAACAAAATCGCGCCGAGCGCGAATCCGACATAGTCGCCACGCAACAAAAGAATCGCTCCGGCAATCGGTAACACCATTGCGATTAACGTCCATTGATTGGGCAACAATGGCAGACGGACGAGGAGCCGACTGACGGCTCGCGATATCGGCCGATTTACGAAGCGCGATACGAACCCGTCTTGGGATTTGCCGGTGCTCGATAATAATTTTGTCTCCGCAATGTCGATCTTGTCGATCTTGTCGAGATAAATGTAGCTTCGCTCTGCGGCCGCGCCCGAACGTCCGATCCGTCTCAACAGGGAAAAATAAAATTCTGCGGTGCGATCGATTTCAGCCGCAGCAAGAATTAATGCCGGTACTTCCTTGCCGCGGCAGGCAAGATCGACAATTTCGCTGAAGGCGCCGCGATCGACAACGAGTCGCGTATTCAACACGAGAACTGCGCCATCCTTTTTTGCGAGTTCGGACGAAAAAAAGTCGATGTCGCCAGTCACGGCCAGACTGCGAACGCTACGATCAAGCGATAAGTGCAGGTCGCGCTGAACCGCATTCGACCAAATGCAAACTGGAATTGCAGTCGCGGGTCGAAAATATTCGTCCAGGGTAAGGATCAGCCGTTGCAATTGACTAAGTCCGGCGACGTTCCAGTCGGCCGATTCGTCGGCAAGAATCAGAACTGCTTCAATGTTTCGATCGCTCTCGTTCACAAATGCGTGTCTCAACTGCGGCAGGCTTGAATTTCTTCCAGCCGTTGATCCATCGGCGGCGCAAAGAGGCAGATTTGATCGACAATTTTCCAAATCGCATCCGGTTCTGCTATCCGATCCGCCCGGCCCGCAAGTTTTTCAAGCGCACCATCTGTTTGTAGTAAACGCGCAACGCATTCCGCGGTCTTTGTTGGGCCAGGTGCATAAACTCCGGCTTCGTGTTTCATCACGTATTCGACGTTGGGCGATTCCTGATGTTTGATCGCGCCATTAATCAGGATCGGCAGACCGATCACAGCCGCTTCGGTGATTGCCGCTGGACCCGCTTTCGTGATCAGCAAATCGGACGCGCGCATTAACACTTCGATGTTGTCGACAAAGCCGTAAATTCGAGAGGGACGTTTCCAATTCACCGCCTCGAGCGCGCTTTTCAACGCGCGATTGCGACCAGCGACAATCACCAATTCGCAATCGAGTTGTCGCGCGTCGATCGCGCGCGCACTCGAAACAAGTGGTCCTGTTCCATCGCCGCCGCCGATCATCAAAATTATGCGTTTATCGGATTTCCATCCCAGTTGCATCCGCGCCTCACGTTGCAAGATGTCGATCTTGGAAAATTTCGGATGAACCGGCGGACCGGTCAGAATTATTTGCGAGCGATCCATTCCCAGCGAAAGCCCGCGCTGCAGGGCCGCTTCAGTCGGGACGAGGCAGCGATCGACTTTGTTATCGTACCAAAGAACCTGGGGCCACGCGTAATCGGTCACGACAGTGAGAAAAGGCTTTTCGATTCGCATTTTGCGCAAGGCGTAAACCGCCGGGCGAACAAACGCAGCGTGGACACAAACGATGATGTCGGCCGGATGTTCGGCGTAGAGGCGCTTCAGGCGCGGAAACATTTGTTTGCAATAGAGAGCGCTCCACCATCGGCTCCGAAAAAGGCGGTCCCAAACCCAAAACATGGCTGAAAAACTGGACGGGTGAATGTCGATCCAACGCGCAGCGCTTCGAGGAATGGTATTAACCGGAAAAGGCGTGTACTCCTTCCAAAGATCGACAAGCTCGAATCTAAAGCCGTCCGGATAGCGTTCGCGCAACGCGGCCTCGATCGCGCGGCAAGCGGCCCTATGTCCGCCGCCAGTGTCCGACATTAAAAAAAGAATATGTGCCATTGGCCTTATGCGACTGCTACGAAATCAATTCACGTCTGTATATTCGATACGTCTTGTAACGAGCCGCGCCAATCGCTTCGATGAATCGATTGATCATGACATTATCTTCGAGCGTCATGCTCAGCTCGCCGGTGATCCCACGTTTGATCATTGTTTCCTCCATCACGCGTAACACGAGCATCTCTGCGACTCCGGCACGGCGATATTTTTCAACTACACCAAGAGCGATCAACCGTCCTTTTCTAATAAGTCTCTTGTAGTACAACAATTTGATGAGGCCGATCGGAAGCCCGAATCGAGTCAACCTTCCATTAACGTGGCGAAGCGCGACGTTGATGTCCGGCAGGCAGAGAGTGAATCCGATAGGCTCATTGCCGATCTCGGCGATCCAGGTGAACTCCGGCACGAGCAGGGGCTTCATCTCCCTAGTCATGAATTCGAACTCCGCTTCAGTAAACGGCACGAAACCCCAATTCTTTTCCCACGCTTGATTATAAATT
>CATPBS010000284.1 GCA_955652715.1 uncultured Candidatus Udaeobacter sp. | reverse complement strand
TCAACCACTCTATGAACGTGGATTTGGCTTTGGATCACCATTTGCGGCTACTCGAAAAATTCCTTCGAAGCGAGCAACAGTTTGCGAAATGTCCTTCTTTGCGGTGTCGTTGCATGCAATTAATCGCACGACTGAAATCAAAACTTACCCGCACATCTGGGCTGGGAATTTCGAGTTTGAGGTTTGTGACGATCTGCGCCTTCGCGCCGGTCCATATCTTTTGGGTAGCGAGCGGGACGGCTGCCGAGCCAGTCTCCTCGAATTACGAGCTCAAACCACTGTCTTTGCCAGGCGCAACTGGTGTCGTAACGCTGGACTACTTTGCTTACGATCGCTCGACGGGTCGACTGTGGGTGCCGGCTAGCAACACCGGAAGCGTGGATGTGATTGACGAGAGCACAGACGCTGTCTCGCAGGTGACCGGATTTCAAACCGGCGAAGTCGAACTGCGCGGGCGAAAAATCAAGTTGGGGCCAACGGCAGTTAGCATTGGGGATGGCGTCGTGTATATCGGCAATCGCGGCGACTCGAGTTTGTGCATCATCGACGCGCACACCTTGGAACGCGGTGAATGCTTGCAGGTCGCTCCGCCTTCGGCCGGTCGCGCGGCGGCGCCGGACGGCGTTGTCTATGTGGCCGAGACGCGCGAGTTATGGATCACGACCGGCGCACCGCCCTTAGGAATAGCCTCAGCGGATAAGTCCATTCAGGTGTTCGACGTTTCCGACCCGCGCCATCTGAAATTGAAAACGAAAATCCCGTTGGACGGATCGGCCGAAGGGTACGCCGTCGATAACCAGCGCGGATTATTTTACACGAATATCGAAGAGAGCGGAACCACAGCAGTGATCGACGTACGGTCGCACCGGGTCGTAGCGAAATGGGACGTCGGCAGTCACGAGTTGCAAGGGTTGGCGCTGGACAACGCGCGAGGATTTCTCTTCGTGGCCTGTGGAGATCATGTTGTGAGTGTCGATGCCGCCCACGGCGGAAAAATAGCCGACTCGATAGCGACCGGACCCGGTCTGGACAATATTGATTATTCGCTCGACCGAAAAGTTCTTTACGCGGCGGCGTCTCAAGTTGCGACCCTGACGATCGCCGATGTGGACGATCACGGAAAATTTCATCTGAACGCAACGGTTCCAACGGTCAAAGGAGCGCGCGGCGTCGTTGCCGGTAAAGGCGAAGCAGCATACCTGATCGATCCCGCTGGAGGCCACATTCTGAAGATGACGCAGAAACGAATTGTGCAATCGCAGACCCGGTGAGTTGAAAAGCGGCTGACTCTTCCTCACGTTGGCTTGCTTTAGCAGTCCAGCTTCACTCGGTTCTGATTGCGCCAATGGCCGGTGCAGATGGTTCGACCATGTGGCTCTTCAACCCTTCAGATTTTTCCGGTCGCTCCTCAGCGTTTGTGGCGAGGGACGAAGGGAACGGCATTTACTTGGAACATCGCGAGTAAGGCCGGCAACACGATGAGCACAAGCGGCAGCGAGAAAATCAGCCCAGCGATAATAGCAATTGCCAGCGGCTGCTGCATTGCCGAACCCTGACCGATTCCTAGCGCGAGCGGCAATAGAGCCAAAATGGCAGCGAACGTTGTCATCGAGATCGCGCGCATGCGGTTAATTCCGGCGAGAATGAAACGGTCGTCGCTCGCGGGAAGTACTCGATATTCCGAGTAATAGAAAATCGCGATCTCGGTGACGATGCCGACGATCATGGTCATGCCCATTCGCGAGGTGATGTTGAACTCAGTTCCAGTAACCCGAAGACCGACGAGGACGCGCGCAACCGCGAACAACGGGATGAGCAACATCGCGAGGGCGACACGAAAACTTTCGTAAAGAAAGAGCAGCAACAGGAAAACCAAGAGGACGGCCGCGAACAAAATTAGGGTAAGGCCGCGAAACGCGATCTGCTGCTGCTCGTAGAGTCCGCCGAATGTGTAGAGGACGGTGTTCGGAATAACGCCGGAGTGCGCGAGCTTCCTTTTGACTTCGCTCACGGTCGAGCCGAGATCGCGGCCGCTAATGCGCGCGGTCACGGCCACCATTCGCTTCAAATCCTCGCGCATGATTTCAGGCTGGCCGCTGAGCGGGGTCAAAGTAGCCACGCGTTTGAGCGGAAAAAGATGGCCGTCGGGCGCGCGCAGGAGGAGATTGTCGATGTTGCGCATGGTCTCACGCGCGTCGCGCGGGATCCAGACGCGCACGCCGATCAACTTCGGGCCCTCTTGGATATGGGTGGTGACGTTGCCGGTCAAAAAATCGTTGAGCGCTTTGGTGACCGCGTCCGGATCCATGCCCTCGAGCGCAACTTTTACCCGATCAACTCGAATGTTGAGCGCGTCACCGGCTGGTATGATGCCGTTTTTGACTTCGACGACGCCGTTCACTTTCGAAATTGTATCGGCCACTTTTAGCGGAAGCGTGCGCAGGGTCGCTTCGTCATCGGAAAAAAGTTTGATCTCGATGGGCTGGGGTACGCTGGTGAGATCACCGATCAAATCCTCCATCAACTGCAAAAGTTCGATTTGCAGGCCGGGCAGGTGTTTTTCGATTTGCTTGCGCACGTCATCCATCACTTCCTCGATGTCGCGGCGCGGAAATGGTTTTAGACGAATGAAAAAGTCGCCAGTGTTCGCTTCGGTGATGCCACCGCCGAGCTGCAAGCCAGTTCGGCGCGAGTAGGTCTGCACTTCCGGCACGTCGCTCAGAATCGATTCCGCCTGTCGCAGCAGACGGTCGGTTTCGGCCAGCGATGTCCCCGGTGGCGAACGGTAATCGAAAGTAAAACCGCCCTCGTCCATTGTTGGCATAAAGCCCGATCCGACGTTTTTGAATGCGATCAAGCCGAGCAGCAGAAGCGGAATTAGGAACACAAGCACGAACCGAGGCTGGCCAAGCAGGCGCTGCATCCTCTCCCGATACACTTCATGGACACGACGCATGAACGCACCGTGTTGTTCCATTTCAGCGTCTTTTCTCTTCAGCAAACTCGCGCAAAGAATGGGCACGGCCAGCCAGGCGACGGCGAACGAGATGATAAGACTCGCCGCCATGGTCAAGGAGAGAGCTTTGAAAAACGCGCCGGTGACACCGGTAAGAAACGCGAGCGGCGTAAAAATAATGATCGTCGCTGCGGATGAACCGG
>CATPBS010000283.1 GCA_955652715.1 uncultured Candidatus Udaeobacter sp. | reverse complement strand
GGGCGATCTGCGAGATGTCGCTGAGCACGGACTCGCAGGCGAACGCGTTTATCTAAAGGGACAATTCGTAGTGAATTTTTCCGATGCTAACAAGGCCGTGCTGCGCCCGCGCGCCAAATTAACAGACAAAGTGCTGCACTTTGGCGGCGGCTCATCCACGCGCATCATTGTGGAATTTCCGGGTGGCTACACTCCTCCGCCCCAGGGCGCGATGGTAAACCGGGACGAGCTGCGACCCTACGAGATCACTGAAGTGCGCAAACAAGAAGACGGACAGCTTAACGTTTTTGTGCGCGAAATCATGCAGTCGAATTAAGTCGGTCTGCCATCTCAGAAACCAACATCAATGTTCTCAGCCACAGATGAACACAGATTGGCACAGATAAAGAATGCTCGAATTCGAACCTGAAGACGAAATTCGATTTCCACACAAGGAGATTACGGAGGCAATCATCGGGTCCGCTTTTGAGGTTTACAACCACCTCGGTTACGGTTTTCTGCACCGTGTATACCGACGGTCCCTTGAAGTAGAATTGGCTCGGCGCGGCTTTAGCGGAGACTTGGAGAAGAGAACAATCGTTCGCTACAAGGATGTAATCGTCGGTGAGTACGACGGCGACATAATCGTTAACGAAGTAGTACTTGTGGAAATCAAAATCGCGCCGCAGTACGACAAGCGCGATGAAGCTCAGCTATTGAATATGCTGAAGGCCACCGGACTAAAAATTGGCATTCTGCTCAATTTCGGCCGGTACAAAGTCGAATTTAAACGCCTCATCTTCTGAATCTGTGTTTCATCTGTGTTTATCTTCAATTCTCTTACTCGGTGCGCGATCGAAGAATCAGTTTGCCGTCGCGTACCTCAATCGTGCCGATCCCGTGATCGTTCCGATAATCATTGAGATATTCCCGCAATCGCCGTGAACGATATTTCCAATTCAAAAGACCACTCGGCACCTGTGCCCCGTTCACAGCGATCCGGTTCAATTGCGGATCCTCCAGTGATTCCACGCCCTTAAATTCGACCGTAATGTCGCCGTTGAAATAATATCCCGGCCGGCCGACAAATTCTCCAACCGGAGCACTCGTCTGGAGACGGAGTTGGTTGCCCTCGATCGATACAAAGACTTTGCCGCGCGCGTCCGCATTAATCGCGATCAAGGCATTAATATCATCCGCTGTCAGCTCGATCTCGGCAGGCTGACCGGCGCGCGTTTTCTGTTCGAAATCCTGCCACCGTTCCCGAACAGTTTGAATTTGGTTGTCCGAAGCGCTGAATTCAGGCACCGACACCGGCGCTTCGGCGATCGAATGCGTTTTCGTCAGCCAATAAATCCCGTGGATTATTGCTGAGTGCCGCTGGAATCCCCAAAACATTCCGGCAAAGCAAGCGATCCCCAGCACGATCGCAAACACTAAAAGAATAAGACAGCCTCGCGCGAAACAGCCCAACCCTTTTCGTCGCGGCGGCGCTTCGACCCAGGTGTTCATAGAACGTGATTAGTGATCAGTGATAAGTAAATCCGTTCGCTTGTCACGGGGCGAACTTGCCGATCACCAGTCACAGATCACCGATCACGATTGCTACGTCGCCATCTTCGACTGCGCTTCCATCAACTTATCGTAAAGCGCGCGCAACCCTTCCGAGAGCGTGCGCGTGCCGGCAATGATCGGCATGAAGTTGGTGTCACCGCTCCAGCGCGGCACGATGTGAATATGCAAATGAGCCGTAACACCCGCGCCTGCGCATTCGCCGAGATTTAAACCAATGTTGAACCCCTGCGCTTTTGTCGCCGCGCGCAAAAGCGCCTGCGCGTGCAGAACTAAATTCCAAAGCTCAACGACTTCATTGTCGCCGAGTGCCGAAAGATCTGCTGTCTTGCGATAAGGCACCGCCATCAAATGACCGACCGCGTACGGATAACGGTTCATCATCAGGAATGCATTCTTTCGCCGTGTGATCACCAGATGCGCGGCGTCATCGCTCGCCCGAGCCGCCGCTTCGAGAAAATCGCGGTCGCGCGGTTCTTTCTCAAAATACTCAACTCGCCACGGAGCCCAGAGCGTCTCCAATTCTTTCTTTGGGAATTCTTCCATCGACACCTACGATTCCGTTTTCGTGCGGGTTTCCTCTAACTTTCTGCAGTTTTCTGTAGGGGAAGCTGTTAGCTTCCTCTCTTCCTTCGTGAAAGAACTATCAGCTTCCCGCTTTAGCGAGGGTAAGTTTCATCCGCCGCAAAGTCGAGTCGCCATTTACCCCGTGAGATATCGTCGCAACCTCGTCTTGATGTACCGCTTACCCCACGCAGTCTTCAGATATTTCTCGCGCTGTGCCGCATCACTCTCGTTGAGACAACCCTCCCAGTACACGAGCTGGAACGGAGCTCGCTTTTTGGTCGAATGAACCAGCCCTTTATTATGCAACCGTAGCCGGGCCGGCAAATTCCGCGTCAGGCCTACATAGAATTGATGGTCTGCGTGTGAACGCAAAACATAAACATAGCAGTAATTTGGCATATCTCATTATCTC
>CATPBS010000282.1 GCA_955652715.1 uncultured Candidatus Udaeobacter sp. | reverse complement strand
GTCGTTGATCAGTCCGCCGAGTTCGCCGATGTCGATCCGAAAATCCATCTCTTCGCGCAACCGGATCGGCACGGGTTTCGCGCCGACGTAGTTGATCATTGACTCGTAGATGGGAAATCCGGGATTGGGATAGATGACCTCATCGCCTTCTTCAACCAGTGCAAGAATGGTGAAAAAGATGATCGGCTTACCGCCGGGAACAACGACCACTTCTTCGGGTGTTGCTTTTACCCTGCGGGTCTCACTCACGTACTGAGCGATGGTTTCGCGCAACTGCGGCAAGCCGGCCGAAGGCCCGTAGTGGGTGAAGCCCTTATGCAACGCATCGGTCGCCGCCGAGATAATGTTTTCCGGACTATCGAAATCGGGTTCCCCGATCTCGAGATGCACGATGTCGCGCCCCTTTGCCTCCAGCGCGCGCGCTTTCACCAGTACTTCGAACGCGGTCTCGGTGCCGAGACGAGCCATGCGCTTGGCTAGGCGGAGTTCGCTCTGTGCGGCTTTATTCATCGCGGTGAATTAAAACTATGCGCGGACGAACTCTTCTCTCAACTGCTCAACAATGCTAGTGCGGCTCTCACCTCAACGACTCAACATCCCTTGCAGATCCCGTGTGAAAATTTCGACTAATAATGGCGGAGGCTCATTGACTCGTCCGGTGTAAAAAGCCAGAAGGATCGTCCCGCATAGTAACGGCGGAGCCGCTCGTTCTCGATCTGTCCCATATCGTGCGCCCAGATGACCGGAGCGGCGTCCAGATCCGCCGGGTTATAAACCCATTCGTCATGTGGACTGGGCCCGGTATAGCGAACAAAGATTACATGTTGTCCAGGTTGCCTCTCGAGCAACTCCTGCTCCGCGCTTTCCTTTTGCGAATTCTTCGCTTGGACCAGATCCGCCGTCCGATGTGTCGCGATCGCCCGTGCCTGAGATGCAACCATCACGAGCAGAACCGCAACCGGCATAGCACTCACCAGGAAACGGCCCACCTCTTGTCCGCCGTACTTCCACTGCCGCAGATAGCGCATCGATTGCGCTGCGAGTATCAACAGCGCTGCCGTAAACGGTGCTCCATAGTGCGGGTACCACCACACCTCAATTAAGGACGCCGCCGCAGCCACCGCCGCCAGGATTGCCGCAAATCGCGTCCTCCTGGAGCGCCACAAAAAGGGAGTGAACGCCGCCAGCGGCAGTAGCCAGATGAGGTTGCCATAGTAGTAGCGCAGCAGAGTGAGCCAGTCCAAGGGGCGGTCGACGAAGAGGCGCCAACTCCGCGAGCGCTCATATGTTTCGCGATTCCTGGACTCAAGATCGAAATGCCCAAAGGTTCGCGGAGCGGTGGAAATCGGCATGAATGAAAAAGGCGGTACAATCTCATATTGCTGATAATACTCGCGGTAGGGCAGACGCAGTGGGTGACCGGTGACGCGGTAATTATCGTAAGCGAGCCAGGAAGCGCCCGCGATACCAGTGAGCACAATCGGTAGCCATACACGCGCGGTGCGGTTTGCCATGCCTAGCGCAATGAGTGCGGGAACAAGAAGCAGCAACCCCTCAAACGGCCGCGCCAGGACGACGATTACCGCTCCAATTCCAAAAAGCCAGGCGTAAACCCATCGGTTGGCCCGCGTGATGCGGACCCATGCGCCGGTAACCAGCGCACCTCCTATTGCTGTCACCGCGCCTCCCCAGTAGCTATCCATCCAGTAGCTGAAAAGACAAAGATTCAGACCGATGAATGCTCCGAAAAGCGCCCAGCCCGGCGGCAACCACCCCTGCAGCGCCCAGCAAAGGACTGCAGCCAGCAGGCCGGCGCTCAGCCAGACCCCAAACCAAGGATGCCCGAAGATCACCTGCCCGATGGCCATCACGAGTCCTTGAGCTGGCGGGAACCGGGAGGCATAAGTCGGTTGTTGAAGGATATAAGCGCTTTCGAAGAACTGCCAAAGCGGGTGTGCCGGGTTGGCCAGACGGCCATGCGCGAAGGTGTCAGCCTGGAGAATGTAACTAAACTCATCATATATAAATGGTCTGGGGATGGGCCAGACCGGAAGAAGCGCCGCACGAGCCACTAGAACCAACGTGCCCAGTCCGACCCAACTTAACGTCTTGCGGCGCGCCAGAGCGGAAAGCCCGTGCACAAATCTTTGCCACAAATAGTGCCAGCGGGGCGACATGGCTTTCGCGACGGCGCCAAAAATTCCGATCAGTACAGCGCAATAGACGAGCTGATGGTTATACATGTCATGAAGACGCCCTGTTTATCATCTACGATGCTTACATACGAGCAGCATTCACGGGCGATGAATAGGCGCGTGTTGCGATTGGAGAGTGATTTTAATGACTGAGTTCAATAATTTGATCATGCTGAAGGGAATCAATGCAGTTCGAACAGCAGACTGAGGCTATTGAAGTATCGGTGGTCATTCCTTGCCTCAACGAGGAGAATACTTTGGCAAGTTGCATTGAGAAAGCTCGGCGCGCTCTCCGCGAACATAACATCGTTGGTGAAATTGTAGTGGCGGACAATGGCAGCACCGATTTGTCTCGAGCTGTCGCGGAGCGCGAGGGAGCGCGCGTCGTAATGGTCAAGGAACCAGGCTACGGCAGTGCACTGATGGGAGGAATTGCGGCGGCGAGCGGCCGATTTGTCATCATAGGGGATGCTGATGACAGCTATGATTTCCTTGAGATCCCGGGGTTCGTCGAAAAATTGCGAGAAGGATTTGACTTGGTCCAAGGATGTAGGCTTCCCGCGGGGGGCGGCTCCATTCAACCCGGTGCGATGCCATTTTTACATCGCTGGGTTGGCAATCCATTCTTTTCTTTTCTCGTCCGGCGATGGTTTCATGCGCCGATCAATGACGTTTACTGTGGGTTGCGCGGTTTTACTAAAGCCATGTACCAACGGCTCGATCAGCGTTGCACCGGAATGGAGTTCGCCACCGAGATGATCATTAAAGCCAGCCTGCGCGGCGAAAAAATCGCAGAGGTCGCGATCACTCTGCACCCCGACAGACGTACATCGCACGCCCCACACCTGAAAACATTTCGGGATGGCTGGCGCACGTTCCGTTATTTTCTAATGTGCAGTCCGCGTTGGCTCTTTTTGGTTCCCAGTGGCGCTTTTATCACCTTTGGCTTGCTTGGTTATCTTGTCGCCATGCCGGGTCTGAGCATCGGGCATAGCAACTTCGACGCTCACACGCTGTTGTTCTCGAGCCTGGCCATCTTGTGCGGGTGCCAGTGGATTCTCTTTGCCATCTTCGCCAAGACATTTGCCATCACCGAGGGGTTCCTTCCACCAGACCGGCAGTTGGAACGCTTTTTCGAAATAGTGAATTTGGAAAGGGGGCTGGTCGTGGCAGGGCTAGCGGTTCTCGCAGGTAGCGCTTTGCTCCTGGCTGCAATTTGGCAATGGTGGCTGACTGGTTTTGGCCATTTGGATTACGCTTACACGATGCGATTCGTCGTCCCCGGAGCAACTCTCGTCGCCCTCGGGTTTCAAACCGTCTTCTCCAGCTTTTTCGTCAGCATTCTTGGGATGCGCCGAAAATGAGTCTGCTTGATTCTGTTTTCATTCCCCGCCTGCTGCCACAGTTGGACGAAGGCGGGTTCCAACGCGTAAAGTGTTCGGGATGACGACGGACGAACAAAAGGACGAACAGTTTTATCGCGACACGGAAAGCATCGCCTTTCCGAAGCTGGACGATCACCAGCTTTCTCTGCTTGAGCCACTGGGGAAACGACGCGTCCTAACGC
>CATPBS010000281.1 GCA_955652715.1 uncultured Candidatus Udaeobacter sp. | reverse complement strand
GTCCTATGTCGATAGTTACCTCCGACAAAGAAGGGTACAATGAGCGCAGGCGTTTGACGGCGTGCTCCGAGATTTCCATGCCGTGCAACTGCGTATATCCGGCCTGCCAAAGGTGATTAAGATTTCGGCCCAAATTGCATCCAATTTCGAGGATGCTGTACTCTTTGGTTATGAATGGAGACAACGTGTCGACGACAGTCTGACTTCGCCAAGACCACTGAGGCGCAGTGGGATAATACTGTCCATCAGGTTTTCTTTGTGACAGAAACTTATACAATTCTGAAAGTGGGACGATATCTCTTCTGCCGGCCTTCCAAAGCATTCTGCCTCGAAAGTTGGGGGATACTCCGAGCTTACTTCCCCAGCGCAATAGAAAATCACAAAAGCGGTTTAACAATACGGATCGAATGTGCCGCCTACAGGCTTTTAGCTTTCTATAGGCGTACTTAGCCGGATTAACCATTGCAATTCGAATGAGGGTTTCCCAGCTTTTCGGCCGAGCCAGAATGTTCCTGCTAGTGGTTAGCTACAGGATGTAGCGTAAATTTGATGATGGCCAACGAATATTTCAGCGACACTGTTATTGTTTAAAACAAGTCGCTCCGGTTCTCCCATACTTTCTGAAAGGCGGCGAAGACATCGTCCAAGTCCTGTTGGCTCATGAATGGCCTCATCAATTCATGGTTGATGAGCTCGTCGAAGTGCATTCTTTCACACACCGGACAAATTCCGCGGTCATAACATACGTCACGGAAAGCATGACCACATTTGAACGGGCAACCATTTCTCCCGTATGCGATCTTTTGTTGAAACATCGGCTGCAGATAGAGAGGCTTGACGTACCCGGCTACAACTTTAACGCCTTCCGTCTCACGCAGCTCAATCGGCGGCAGTTCAGCCTTCACTGCCTCCACAAAACGATTCCTGTGCATACCTGCGACTTCACTGTCAAATTTCAGTATGTGCATGTAGAAGGCGTGCTCACAACCAGGACGCACGCGGGCGGGCTCGAGACACGGTATTTGCGACAGTTTTGCCGCCAGGTAGCTCACATTCTCCTGCCTCTGTTTTACGAGGTATGGCAGTTTTTTAAGCTGCTCCCTGGTGATGGCCGCCTCAATCTCGTTCATCCGGAAGTTAAAACCCACCATGTTCACAACGTCAGTGACACCCTTGTCTTCAACCACCGCCTCGGCATGATTTCGTATCAGTCGCATCTTCTCCGCCAAGTCATCGTGGTTGGTAACGATGATGCCGCCTTCGCCGGCATGGATATGCTTATGGTAATTTAGCGAGAAGACCCCTATGTCTCCGAGTGTGCCGGCAAACCGGTCCTTATACTTCACGTTCGGCGCTTGCGCCGCATCTTCTATCACCCACAAATCGTGCTTCTTCGCGATTGCATTGATTTTTTCTGCATCGTATGGCTGGCCGAATATATCCACCACGATGACGGCGCGGGTTGCCTCCGTGATTCGCTCTTCTATCGACTCGGCGCTCAGACACAAATAATGCTCCTCAATATCCGCGAACACAGGAACCGAGTTGAAGATCAGCGCCGCAGTAGCCGAGGCGCTCATCGTGTAAGGCGAAACGATGATTTCATCACCGGGCCCTGCGCCAATGGCCCCAACGGCGCAATACAGGCCTGAAGTTGCGGAATTCACCGTGATGGCATGCTTGACCCCGAAGTGCCTCGCCCACTCCTCTTCCAGCGCCTTCACCTGAGGGCCGCCATAGAAGTCCGGATGCCAGCCACCCACAAATCTGGAAAGCACTCCCGACCTCACTACGTCGATTACCGCGACTTCCTCTTCCCTGCCGATGGTGCGGTAAGCCGGGAAGAGTTTTGTCCTGACTTTTGGACCTCCAAAAAGTGCCAGCTTGCTCATTTATATCCTTCCACGTATTCAACGATTCTCTCGGTGGCCCCAAATTCGAACTTCAGATCCGGGCCTCCCGGGCTCTCCCCGTTCAGAATCCCACGCAACTTTTCCTCCAACTCCTCCTCGGTCAATATCGAGCGCGCCAGGCCCATTCGGTCGAAAATCAGAGGATTTTCTCTTTTCAGACCTATTTGCACGCTGATAAAACGCCTTTTCAGGATAGCTGCTTCCAGCAGAACCATGGAAAACATCCCGATAATGAGATCGGCCGCTTTCAAAAGCAGACTGGAATCGGTCTCGCGATCGACAATGGGGTTGATTGATTTGGGGCAGGTAGACAGGACGTCCCGGTAGGCGTCCGGCTGATCTTTCGGGTGGAGTCTTATTACGAGCGTCACTTTAGTCGCCAACTCATCCGTGAGTTTCCCCAAACACGCTGTCACACTCTTCAACACCGTCTTTTCGGTATAACCCCAAAAGTCCTCGGCCATTCCGTTCTGCCGGTGAATGCTCGCTATTGGCTGTGAGGCGAACACAAATATCAGACCGCTCTGGTCTCCCGTAAGTTCCCGCCGCAATTTCTCATTCTCTGGCGCGGCGAACCTGTTCCCGGTCTTCCGGATGTAATCGAAAAACGGCTGGCCGGTTACGACCAGTTTTTCGCGGTCTATTCCCATGGCGCACATCTCCTTCCTGGCGAACTCATCCATGATGAAAAAGAAAGAAGGGAGAATCAGCTCGCGCTCTTTGGCGCCCGCATTCACCGGATCGTCCCCCTCAGGAATGAGGCGGAGCCGATAATTGGTCCATTGGTCAAGCACGGCAAAGCTCGCAATACCCGCTTTCTCCGCCGCTTTCCATAAATGCCTTTCCGTAAAATCCTCTGAACTGGTCCCGGTCACGATCAGGTCGGGACCTAGCTTCCGCACAAATTTGCCGGTCTCCTCCTCTGTCCCCGAAGGAATGGCGTCACGGATGTCTGTGCAATCCATGCTCAATCTCCGGTAAATGGAAAGCGCCGCATCCTTCCCGTAAACGACCACCTCATTCCCCCGGGTCCGCAACGGTTCAATCAATGGCACCACCGCGTTCGTGCCACCGGGATCCCGCGAAAACACCAGTACCCTCCTGCCTTTCATCCGGCGTGTCCCCGCAAGATTCTCGAACAGGTCTTAACCGTAGCGAACGCATCCTCCAGTGTGCACGCCAATGGTTCGCCCCGCTCCAGGTTGTCACGAATATTGGCAACCGCGTGATGCATCGCCTTTCGGTGTTCGGTGGAATATTCCGCGTCTTTGTTCAAGGTCCGATACCCTTTGAAGACGTCGTTGTCACCGACCGAATATTCCTCCATGACCGTTCCGAGTTCGCAAATTCGGATCCGTTTCCTTTCGAAGGTCAAATCCATCTCGAAGATATCGAATTTCCTGCAATCGATATTTTTCAAATAGAAAATACCCCCACCG
>CATPBS010000280.1 GCA_955652715.1 uncultured Candidatus Udaeobacter sp. | reverse complement strand
TGGCAGACTGTTACTATTTGCAGGTTTATTACAGGTACAACCCTGCACCAGAAACCATTGGCAATGCGAACGTGGCAGCCGAACGCGCCCTGCTGCTCGATGACTCTGTGGCGGAAGGTTATGTCGCCAGGGCGATGGTTCAGTCATTTCAGAAAAAAGGTCGCCTGACGATGGAGTCACTTCGCCGCGCACTGGAGCTGAACCCGAATCTGGCTATCGCGCACCTGCGCTATGCTTGGTGCCTGTCTGCCTTTGGACAGCTAAATGATTCTGTCCGGGAAATGAAGCGAGCCCAGGAGCTCGACCCGCTCTCGCCTACGAACAACACAGCTCTTGGAATGATCCTCGTTTATGCCCGGCAGTTTCCGGCCTCTCTCGATTACTGTTACAAGGCGGCGGAGTTAGCCTCCAACGAGGCTCCTATACAGGAGAACCTCGCTGTCGCCTATGCCCTAAACGGCATGTATCAACAGGCGATCGAACATTATCAAAGAGTAGGTGAACTCAATCCGGACAAGAAAGGGGATGCTCTCGCCTGGGTTGCGACCGTGTTGGTCTCAGCGGGGCGTAAGCCAGAAGCGGATTCAATGATGCCAGAAATTCTGGATCTTGCAACGGCAGGCAAAGCTGATCCTTACAACATTGCCGTGTTGTATGCAGCGCGTGGCGAGAAGAAATCTGCGTTTGAATGGTTCGCCAAAGCATTGGAGACGGGTCAGATGATAGACCCTCTTATTAGGTATGATCCTCAATTAGACGCACTGCGCTCGGACAGCAGGTTTGCTGCGTTGCTACGGCAGCGCAACCGAGCTTCGCTTCGCGACACTCCTTAAGAAGACAGAGTCGCTGCAAGCGCAGGATGGCGCGCCTCCATCGTGGCCTGCAGCCAACCTCTCCAGCCGGCAAGTTTCAATCATTTTCATCTGTTTAGACTGAGAGGGCCTGACGAGACGCACGAGCAAACGATCAATTCAACGAGTGGTGAACATCAGCTTCAATTCAGCGCAGCTTGGCGGGAGGCGTAAAGGCGTTGTGTCAAACGCCTCACGTTAAGATTCGGCAGTTGGGCCAACCGAAAGCGCCGCTCCTCGTATCACAGCTTACGATTCGCTTCGTTGAACGGAATCGTGCGTTTGAGATTGCCGGTTGAAATGAGATTCGCGATTAGAGTTTAGGACGTCAAAAGCTTGCTCGTCCCTGTGCGGGTAAGTACAACGCGGCTATTATGAAAACGCTTATCTCAGTTGTTTGCTTTACCGTCATCTCTTGGGCGACCGCGGCCGCGCAAGATGGCGTGAAGGTCGCACCGGAAAATTACAAGGTTCTGCTAGAAAACGCCCATGTACGCGTGGTAGCTTTCACTCTCAAACAAGGGCAGAAAAGCCCGATGGTGTCGCGTCCAAATCGCGTTATCTACGCGCTCACGCCTGCCATTGGCAAGCTCTCTGGATCGGACGGAAAGACAATCGCTATGAACAGGAAGGCCGGCGAAGCGTGGTGGCGCGATGCCGAGTCACTTGCCGTTGAGAATACTGGGAAGGCGGAGATCCACACCGTGATCGTCGAACTAAAGCAATAAGCCGCGTTCGACATTGCTGGTCGAATGCAGAACACGAATTTCACCCGCGCGAAAGTTGACGCGGTTTTGCGCACATCTTGCAAGCCGGGCAACCGCTCCTATTCTTGGCAATTCTCGACAGAATTTCTTTGCTTGTGTGCGCGATGTTTCGCAGTGCAAAAAAATCGCTATCGTTGCAATAGGAATAATGACAACATGATAACGCAATTTCACGAATGAACGCGAAGTCGCCGATCATGTTTCACACGCAAGAAGTCGCTGGTTCAAACCCTGCATCGCGTACCAGCGTTATCATTTGACAGCGCGCCGAATAGGTCCGCAAAAGTTTTATGGCTCTTATCCAGGAAGTTCTCGAAGTCGTCAAAAAACGCAATCCCAACGAGCCTGAGTTTCTTCAGGCGGTAACCGAAGTGCTGGAATCGATCCGGCCGGTCATCGAGCGCAACAAGAAGTACCGGGATGGAAAGGTTCTCGAGCGCCTCGTTGAACCGGAGCGGATGATTCAGTTTCGGGTTCCATGGATCGACGACAAAGGCCAGATCCAGGTGAACCGCGGCTTTCGCGTGCAGATGAACAGCGCCCTCGGTCCTTACAAAGGCGGGTTGCGTTTTCATCCGACGGTCTGCGCGAGCATCATTAAGTTCCTCGCGTTTGAACAAGTTTTTAAAAATTCGCTCACGGGTCTGCCGATGGGCGGCGGCAAGGGCGGCGCCGATTTCGATCCGAAAGGGAAATCCGATATCGAGGTGATGCGTTTTTGCCAATCCTTCATGACCGAGCTGTTCCGGCACGTCGGTCCCGATACCGACGTGCCTGCCGGCGATATCGGCGTAGGGGGGCGCGAGATCGGCAATCTCTGCGGGCAATACAAACGGCTGGCGAACGAATTCACAGGCGTGCTGACTGGCAAAAGGCTCAACTGGGGCGGCTCGCTGATGCGTCCGGAGGCGACCGGTTACGGCGCAGTATATTTCGCGCAGGAAATGCTCAAGACGCGCAATGAAACCATTGAGGGCAAAGTTTGCACGGTTTCAGGAGCCGGTAACGCAGCACAATTCACCGTTGAGAAGTTAATCGACTGTGGTGCAAAGCCGGTCACGATGTCCGATTCGAGCGGTTTTATTTACGACAAGAACGGCATCACGGAAGAAAAACTGGCCTTTATCCAAGGCATCAAGAACGTACGGCGCGGGCGCATCGGTGAGTACGCCAAAAAATTCCGTGCCAAATATGTGGCCGGCCAACGCCCCTGGGGAATCAAATGCGATTGCGCATTTCCATGCGCGACTCAAAACGAGATCACAGGCGAAGATGCGAGGAAGCTAGTCGAGAACGGTTGCTACCTGGTTTCAGAAGCAGCGAACATGCCGAGTGTCCCAGCGGCTGTCGATCTTTTCCTGGAGAAAAAAATTCTTTTCGGTCCCGGCAAAGCGGCGAACGCCGGAGGCGTAGCTACGTCCGGTCTCGAGATGAGCCAAAATTCCATGCGTTTACCGTGGCCGCGCGAGGAAGTCGATTCGCGTTTGCGACACATCATGTCCACGATCTTCAAAAACGCATGGGAGACTGCCGCCGAGTACGGACAACCGGGTAATCTCGTCGTCGGCGCGAACATCGCCGGATTCGTGAAAGTTGCAGATGCGATGCTCGACCAGGGTGTGGTGTAACGCGTCGCCTGAGTAAGTATACATCGCCGAGTTCTGTTGCAGCACATTTATCGTGACAGCGATTCGCGCCCAATGTAGAACTGCTTGAGAAAAATTAACGCTGCTGCCATGGGGAGGCGCGTGAAAACTCACTCGAATCCAAATACCATTATTATGAAAACGAATATTGTTAAACACGCAGAGGCGAAAACACTTTCCGCAGGGGCGGGGAACAAAAGGGAGACTGAAATGGCCGGCATTGCTGTTGCTTCTGATTTCTGTCGCGCTCGGTGCAGGCGGATGTGAAGGGACTTATACTGCTTATCCTGGGTACGGACCCTATTATGGTGGTCCAGGGCCGTACTACGCAGGCTATCCAGGCTCTGTTACGGTCGAGGTTGGCGACCGGGCGTATTATACTCGTGGTCCTGGTTATTACGTGGGCCGTGCCTATTACGTTTGGAGGCCTGGACATTGGCGATGGCATCACGGCCAAAGAGTCTGGATCCACGGCCATTACGTTCTGAGATAATCGAACCACGAGCCGCTGGTTTTCTTGCGTCGCTCCAAGCGTTTCGCAACAGTCGTTCCTTAAACGATCGGAGGAGCCAGACCCCAGCGTGCAAAGCGGAAACGCAGAGCCGTTCCCAGGCAGCCCAGTCCGTAGCGCACGCTTCTGCGGAAATTGATCGATGACGCCTCGGGCATGTACCGAGCTGGACACGTCACTTCACCGATCGCGCAACCGAGGGCAATGATTTGCGCGAGAATTTGATTATCGAACACAAAATCATTGGAGTTTTGCTCCAGAGGCAGCCGCTCCAATAATTGGCGCGAGAATGCGCGATAGCCAGTGTGATATTCCGAGAGTTTCGCGCCAATGAGAAGATTCTCCACAAGCGTCAGGAAGCGGTTTGAAACGTATTTCCACCAGGGCATGCCGCCGCGAAGTGCGCCTCCCCCGAGAATGCGTGAAGCGAGCACGCATGGATAAAGGCCACTCGCCACCAGAGCAGCCATCGCCGGAATCAGCTGCGGCGTGTACTGATAATCGGGATGAATCATGATGATGATGTCTGCGGCTGCGGCTAGTGCGAGCCGGTAACAAGTCTTTTGGTTCGCGCCATAACCACGATTTTCCGGATGCACCTGTACTTGCACGTGCGGCAGCGTGCGCGCGATTGCCACCGTCTCATCACGACTGGCGTCGTCTACCACGATTACGACATCCACAATGCCATGCGCCATGACTTCGTCGTAAGTCTGGCGCAATGTACGCGCCGCGTTATACGCGGGCATCACCACCACAATTTTCTGGCTGTTTAGCATCGTGGTATTCGAATATGCGCCGTATCGCTACCTTGCAACTTTGATGACGATTTTTTACGATCCGCGCTGCCTCCAATATTTCAGCCCTGGCCATCCGGAACGACCGGAGCGCATCGGGCGCACCGCGCCATTGTTAAAGGATCGGCACCCTGAGTGGGAATGGCAGCGCCCACGTGCAGCAACCGATGATGAATTGTTGCGGGCGCATTCGCGTCAGCATATTGAACGCGTCGTTCATGCGCGGGAAGATTTCGATCTCGATACACCGCTTTATCCTAAGCTCGAAACGTACGCACGTCACTCGGCCGGCGGAGCAATCGAAGCAGCGCGCGCGGCACTGCGCGGCGAATCTGCGTTCAGCCTGATGCGACCGCCTGGGCATCACGCCACGCGCGATCGGGCGATGGGTTTCTGTTATTTTAGCAACATCGCTGTCGCCGCGCTTGATGTGTTGCAAAACGGTGCTGAACGGGTCGCCATCTGGGATTTTGATGGACATCACGGCAACGGAACGGAAGCGATCGTGGCGCACAATCGCCGAATTCAATTCGCGTCGATCCACCAATTCCCGGCATATCCGGGAACCGGCGCGAAATCGTTCGCGAACATCGACAACTATCCGGCCGCTCCTTTCACGCCGCGGAATGAGCATGTTCATGTTGCAAAGCATTCGCTGGAAAAACTGGTTACATTCAAACCCGATCTGCTTCTCATTTCGACGGGGTTCGACGCCTATGTGCGCGATCCGCTGTTGCAGATGACCCTCGAGCGCGAAGATTTCGCGAAATTCGGCGAGTGGTTAAGGAACATCGACATTCCTGTCGCTGTCATCCTCGAAGGCGGTTATAGCGACGAATTACCAGAACTCATCGATTCATTTTTGACTGCTTGGCAGAGTTAGCGCCACAGATTTACACAGATGAGACACAGATAAAATTCTGAATCTGTGAGAATCTGTGTTGATCCGTGGCTTTTCCTTTATTGCGCGTTCCAACTCTGCCGCTGCATTTTCGATTTCAACGTGGCCGTACTGGCGAGCTCTGGCTTTCACGGCAAGCAATGCGCAGCGGTGAACATTTTTAAAATCGCCGTACGGAAATTTGTATCTGCTCTTCGTATTCTCCGGGTAACGATCGTCGATCCCGAGATGCCATTTTGCATATTCACTGAATCCGTAAACACGGATAAACTCATTTTCTTCGTCTGTTGAAGGCCGATGCTCGCTCCATGCGCCTTTGCGGTCCCCAATCACATGTCCCTGCTTAATCAGTTGTGCCGCGAACACAAAGGCAGTTTCATTTAATCTTATGCTCTTTTGCGACTGAGCGCGAACATCGCTGATCCCAGAGAGAAGAATTACGACCGTGATGGAAAGGACGCGCGCACGTTTTAGGTTGACCGGTTTCATGGCATCAGGCGGAAACATTTGCCTCAAGCCTAGAAGTGGCAAACAATATTCGCTCCGACGGGCCGTAGCACAGCTTGGTAGTGCGCTTGAATGGGGTTCAAGAGGTCGCGGGTTCAAATCCCGCCGGCCCGATTTTTAACTGTAGCGGCGCTCTGTGAGCGTCGCTCATTTTGGCGGTAAGATGACGCCGCTATAAAACCATGCTCAGCGCAGGAATTGTTGGACTACCAAACGTCGGCAAATCGACACTTTTCAACGCCGTCACGCGCACCCACAAAGCGCCGGCAGAAAATTATCCGTTCTGCACAATCGATCCGAACGTTGGGATTGTCACGGTGCCGGACCCGCGACTGGCGAAGATCGCGCAGATCTCTCACTCAAAACAAATCACGCCGACCGCGATCGAGTTTGTAGACATCGCAGGGCTGGTCAAAGGCGCGAGCGCGGGCGAAGGGCTCGGCAACCAATTTCTCCATCACATTCGCGAAGTGGACGCCATTGTGCAGGTAGTGCGTTGCTTCGAAAACAGCGACATTCATCATGTCAGCGCAACAATTGACCCAATTCGCGACATCGAGGTGATCAATACAGAGCTGGTGCTGGCTGATCTGGCTTCGCTGCAAAAACAGCACGATCGCTTGCAAAAACCAGTCCGCGCCGGCGATAAAGCGGCAAAAATGGAAGACGCAATCATCGAGAAGCTATTGCCCCATCTCGATGCCGGACGCCCAGCGATCACCGCCGAGTTAACCGCCGAGGAAAAGGCGATCGCGCGCAGATTTTTTCTCCTCACATCGAAGCCAACAATTTTCGCCTGCAACGTGTCGGAGACGGATCTTGCTGTCGTAACCGGGAGCGCTGATTCCGGCACCGGGGTCGCCGACCCCGGCTACAGCAGCGCGGCAGCGCGGTACGTTCGCAAGGTTGAGGACTACGCACGACATCATTTCGCCACGGAGGCAATCATGATCAGTGCACAGCTCGAAAGCGAACTTGTCGATCTCGGCGAAGATGAAGCAGCACAATACTTGCGCGGGCTCGGCGTCGACGATACCGGGGTGCACGCGCTCATCCGGGCGGTCTATCACCTACTCGGCCTGCGCACATTTTTTACGACCGGTGAAAAAGAGACGCGCGCTTGGACCATTCACGAGGGCGACAAGGCACCCGCGGCCGCCGGAACCATTCACTCGGATTTCGAGCACGGTTTTATCGCGGCGGAAACAATTCACTACGAAGACCTGATCGCGTTCGGCTCTTTCGCGAAAGCTCGCGAAGCGGGCAAACTGCGGCTGGAAGGCAAAGACTATGTTGTGCACGACGGCGACGTGATCTTGTTCCGGTTCAATGTGTGACTGAATGCGGGAGCGGCCTCGGAGCCGCCAGAATCGGGACGCCGAGGTCCCTCCCACCTTACTCCGCGTCGTACAGAATCCGGCCGCAATTTTCACAGCTTACGATTTCTCTTGCCGCTTTGACTTGGGATGCCGTAGCAGTCGTCACTTTCATGTGGCAGCCGGTACAAACACCATGCTCGAGCCCAACGACCGCCGCGTCGCCTTTGCTTTCGAAGAGACGTTCGAACCAAGCGAGCAAATCCTCGTCGATTTTTCCCGCCAACTCGGAGCGTTCCTTGCTTAATTCTTGGAGTTGGGATTCCAACGCTTTCGATTTCTCGTCGAGGTCAGCTGTTTGTCGCGCGACCGACTCTCGAACCGCAGCTGCTTTCTTTTCTTCTTCGGCCAAGTCCGCCTTGATCTTGTCGGCTAGTACCATCAATTCCAGCTCGTCGTCCTCTATTTTTCGAATTTCGTTTTCGTACCGTTCGATCTCGTGCCCGATTGCTTGAAATTCATCGTTCTTACGCGTCTGATATTGTTGGGTCTTGAGACGTGAGATGGTCTCGGTACGAGTCCCAACGTCCAGTTCAAGTTTTTTGCGGTCCATTTCGACCTGTCGCGCTCTTTGCTTAAGCACTTCCACGCTCGCCTTGCTTGCTGCCAACTGCGCTTCCAAGCTCTTGCGCCGTAACGGCACTGTTTCGATTTCGATCCCAATCTGTCTGATCTTTTGCTCGCGATCTTGGAGAATGAGCAGTTGTTCCAAATCGGAATGCACGCGCGCTGAAGTTATTGATTCGGCGGAGCGCCGTCAATCACTGCCCGGCCGGCTCAATTTGTTTGAAGGCATTGAGGACTTGCTCTGGCCGCGCCCGCACGGCGATGTTCTCGGTGAGGTTGACCCAGCGAACGATTCTGCTGGAATCGATCAGAAACTCGGCGGGTCGTGCGATGTCCGCGCCTTTTGGCCCCGCCCCGGGATGCAACACATCGTAACGTCGAATCACTTCCGCTTTGGGATCGGAAAG
>CATPBS010000279.1 GCA_955652715.1 uncultured Candidatus Udaeobacter sp. | reverse complement strand
TCATCACCCAGGACTCCGCATCGTATCCCCGGCCGTTGCGCGAAATCCATGCACCGCCCATCGTGCTTTACGTGTGGGGCGACCTGCAGGAACGCGATCATCACGCCATTGGAGTTATCGGCGCGCGGCGCACCACGCACTACGGCACGGAGTCGGCAAAGAAGTTATCCTACCAACTGGCTTACGCGGGATTAACCATAGTTAGCGGGCTTGCGCGAGGGATCGACACCGCCGCCCATCAAGGGGCGCTCGCTGCAAAGGGGCGCACGATTGCAGTAATCGGCGCCGGGTTGGCGAAGCTCTATCCGCCGGAGAATGCAGCGCTCGCCGAGAAAATTCGAAGCGGAAACGGCGCAATCGTGTCCGAATTTTCGATGGAAATCGAACCGGACCGCCAAACTTTTCCGATGCGCAACCGGATCATCTCCGGCTGGAGCCACGGGATTCTCGTGGTGGAAGCCGGTTTGAACAGCGGCGCACTCATCACCGCGGCGCAGGCGCTGGAGCAGGGCCGCTCCGTTTACGCGGTACCGGGTCACATTAACGCGCCGAGCGCAATGGGATCGAATCGCCTTATCCAGCAGGGCGCGAAGCTCGTTATGGACGCCAGCGACATTCTGGACGATTTGCAGATTCTTCTTCCCGAAACGAAGCCGTCGCAGGAGGCCGCTGCGCGCCCCTTGCCGCCACTTTCTGACGAAGAGCGCCGGGTCTATGACGCCATTGAAGCGGCCGAAACCTCCATTGACGATATTGCTGCAAAAAGCGAATTGCCGAGCGCCACCGTTTCATCCACATTATTGCAGTTGGAATTGAAACGCTTGGTCAAGCAGTTGCCCGGAAAATACTTCGTCAAGCTGGGCTAGGCCAGATACTTACTACGCCTTCACGGGCGCAGCCAAAACTGCTCTGACTTGCAAAGACGCTCCAACTGAGTTCGATTCCTGCCCCATGTCCAAATCCCTCATAATTACCGAGAAGCCTTCGGTCGCCAGCGATATCGCCAAGGCACTCGGCGGCTTCAAAAAAAGCAAAGACTACTACGACAACGAGAGATATGTGATCTCCTGGGCGGTCGGTCATCTCTTTGAGCTTGCAGTGCCTGCTTCCATGAAAGAGCAGGACAAATGGGACATGAAGAAGCTGCCCATCATGCCGGTCGAATTCGAGCTCGAGCCGGCCGACAAAATGAGCGGTCGCGTCAACGTTCTTCGCAAGCTCATCAGGAACAAAGATGTATCCGAGATCATCAACGCATGCGACGCAGGCCGGGAAGGCGAATTGATCTTTCGCTACATCGTCCAATACGCCGGGACGAAAAAGCCAATCAAGCGACTCTGGCTACAATCCATGACGCCCGAAGCCATCCGCGAAGCCTTCGCGCGATTGCGCAGCGATGCTGAGATGCAACCGCTGGCCAGCGCAGCCCGTAGCCGCAACGAAGCGGACTGGCTCGTCGGCATCAACGCAACGCGCGCGTTTACTTTGCGGCTGAGCGGCGGCCGCGGGAGCACCGTGACTTCACTTGGCCGTGTGCAGACGCCGACGCTGGCAATTATCGTCGAGCGCGAAAACAAGATTCAGGAGTTTAAGCCGCGCGACTTGCACGAGATCATCGGCACATTCGGCGCGGCTGCCGGCGAATATCCGGGCCGCTGGTTCGATGAAGCATTTAAAAAAGACGAGGATGAAACTGAACGAAGCAATCGACTGCTCCACCGGCTGCAATTGAATCTGCCCGATGCAGAGCAGCGGCTTGACTCTGGAAATGGTTCGCTCTGGGACGAGCATCGCACCGCAGCGCGATTGTGGCACCACGAAATCGCCGAGGCGATCCAGCGAAAGTGCAACGCCAAGCGGGGTGTCGTTGAGTTGGAAGAAAAGAAGCCGAGCACACAAGCCGCTCCTCAACTCTATGACCTCACTAGCCTGCAACGCGAGGCGAATAATCGGCTCGGGTTCTCCGCGAAACGCACGTTGCAAATCGCGCAGGCACTTTACGAAAGGCACAAGGCCATTACCTACCCGCGCACAGATTCGCGCGCTTTGCCGGAAGATTATCTTCCGACAGTTAGATCGACGTTGGGTAAAATCGAAAATCCGTTCGCGAGAAAAGTGCTCGCCAATAATTGGGTTAAGCCAAACAAGCGCATCTTCAATAACGCGAAAGTGGGCGATCACTTCGCGATTATTCCGACCGGCACCCTTCCTCGATCGCTAGACAATCACGAGCAGGCGCTTTTCGACATGGTGACCCAG
Organism: uncultured Candidatus Udaeobacter sp.; assembly: GCA_955652715.1. Classification (GTDB taxonomy): domain Bacteria; phylum Verrucomicrobiota; class Verrucomicrobiia; order Chthoniobacterales; family UBA10450; genus Udaeobacter. The sequence goes on along the minus strand of CATPBS010000279.1, from coordinate 1,189 downwards.
CGCTTCGTGGCTCTGTTTTTTCCGCCTGCGCAATACGAGAACACGACTCGGATCACCCGCGTTGAAGGCGAGCCGTTCAAGACGGAGGGGAAAATTCTGGTCGCGCCCGGATGGCTGGAGGTTTATGGCCGCGAAGCCGCCAGTGAGAAGCCGGAAGAAAATCTGCCTGCAGTGACCCAGGGCGAACGCGTCGAAACGGTGCGCATCGAAATAAAGACGGAGCAGACGCGACCGCCTGCTCGCTTTAACGAGGCGACGATCCTCAGCGCGATGGAATCGGCGGGGAAACTTGTCGAAGACGAAGAATTGCGCGAGGCAATGAAAGAGAAAGGGCTCGGCACGCCGGCGACGCGCGCGACCATCATCGAGACGTTGATTTCAGCGCACTATCTGGTGCGACACGGCAAGGAGTTGCAGCCGACAGCGAAGGCCATCCAAACCATTACGCTTTTGAAAAATGCGGTGCCGGAGTTGACCAGCCCGGAACTGACTGGGGAATGGGAATTTCGCCTGCGCGAGATCGAGCATCGCAAGCTGACGCGTGACGCGTTCATGCGCGACATCCGCGAGCTCACGAACGACATCGTCGGGAAGGCGAAGCATTTTCATCCCGACGACCACATGCCTGACAGCGAGCCGTTCGCCAAATGCCCAAAGTGCGGTTCGCCTATCATCGAGCGGTTCAAGAGTTTCACTTGCACAAATGAGGAATGCGACTTCACGATTTGGAAAACCATTGCCGGTCGATTGCTGAGTCGCGAAGAATTTGAGACCCTCGTACGCGATAAACACGTGGGTCCATTGGGCGGCTTTCGAAGCAGGAAAGGGAAACGGTTCGATGCCCTGCTCAAGCTCAGCAGCGATTTCAAAGCAGAATTCGATTTCGGATCAAATGGACAGGAGAACGGCGCTGCGCAACAAGTCGATTTTTCAGGGCAGCAACCGCTTGGCAAATGTCCCAAGTGCGGTGGGCGCGTGTTTGAATTCGGAATGAGTTATGTCTGTGAAAATTCAACCGGCCCGAATAAAACGTGCGACTTTCGATCGGGCAAAGTCATCTTGCAACGTTCGATCGACCGCGAACAGGTGAAGAAGCTGCTGGAAACCGGCAAGACCGATTTGCTCGAGCGGTTCATTTCGCGCAAAGGCAGACCTTTCAAAGCGTATCTCGTGTTGACCGACAAAAAAG
>CATPBS010000278.1 GCA_955652715.1 uncultured Candidatus Udaeobacter sp. | reverse complement strand
ATTCCCGGGCGCATGGAAAACCGTGGCTTTCATTTTGATACCCATGTTTGCCTTTACCTTCTCTTCGATACGGGCGTTCGCAGTCTGATTTGCGCGTGCGTGGTAACATCACGATTTAACGATGTTCACCGCTTGCTACTTTGCCGGACGTTTAGCAATTTCTGGCGCGCTGCTTGCAGTCTCCGCAGCATCACTGCGCTCACTCCTATTTTCCGGCGCCTGCCTGGAGGAATTTTAGGACTTCCCTGGCTTGAGTGGCCGGAAGATTTGCTCGGACACGCATATGCATTAAAATAGTCTGCCATTGGGCGGCCGTGAACTCACCCGGGCTGCGAGCCATATGACAGCGGTTGCAGTTAAGCGCCCACAACTCCGCCCCCGATAAAGGCTCCGCTTTTACCTGGGTGGTTGTTTCCGCTTTGGTTTTGGAAGCAGGAGCGGGGGTTTGTGCGGTCGCAGGTAAGCCGACGATAATGACTGCCGCGCTAATGGTCGCGACGGCGAAAAGGTCATTCAATTTAATTGAGCCGCGGAGAAGAGGTTTGCTCTGTTTGGAGGTATGCATGGCGAGGTCGTCAGAATCCATAGGAGATTTGAAAGAGAAGCGAATCGTCAGGCTCGGGATTGGGGCCATGATTGCTCGTAAATTCATAGTCGCCCTCGAGCCAGAGGGTGTTCGTGACGTAGTAGACTGCGCCCACCGTGCCGCGCTTTGTCCGCATACTCAACCCGTCGTTAACCGTATCATAGCGGCCTACCAACTCGAGCTTGTCGAGGTAGGGGACGTTCAGCTTGAGTCCGGCGAGTTTGTATCCCGCCTGTAGCCACCAGCCATGGGGAGTGATGGTACCGGCGTTGTCGGTTCCAACCCACGTATTCATGTATTCACCCTTGATTTCCACGGAAGGCCCAATGTGCAGCGCCCAGTCTGCGACCAAGGCGTTATACTGCCGCCTGCCGGCGTTATCCCAGGGACTAGACATGCCGGAGACACCGACTTCCAGATCGTATAGCGGTTTCCACGGCCAAAAGATGGCAATCCGCCCGCCCTCACCTGCCCCCCCGTGCAGGTTGGCGAACTTACCGTTGCTGGTAAGGCCCACGTTGCCGCCCAAGTCGAGTTGATCGGCGTTTCCGCTGCCGTCCACCGAGCCGGGACCGTTTACCACAAAAGCAGAATAGGTCAGGCTCTGGCCTTTCTCTCCGATCGGGATTCCGCCGCGGAGTTGCACACCGACGCCGTTACCGGGAAGAACCGATCGCGGCAATGGAGCATCGGGAAATTTGTTTAACCAGCCGGCGCTGCGCTCGCTATAAGTACCCAGCGGCAGCAGCATGTTGCCACCGAGGAACGTAACATAGTCATTAATCAAGTAGTCGAGGGTCGCGAAGCTCAGATTGACGGTAGTGGAGTAACCGGACCCGCCTGGTGCATTGTTTTGGATGATGAAATCAAAGCCGGCTTCGAAGAGAATCTTATCGCCGCCGCGGAACAGAAAGATCGGCGCGAAATCGGACAACATGAAGGCACCGTGTTGGCCTGAAATTTTGCCGAACTGAACTTCGGCGTCTCCGACAATGCTGAAGCTGTGGGTCGCCAGCGGGCCGGAGGTCTCGGTCGGTACCGCTTCCGCCTCGGTGGAGGGTGTCACGGGTTGCGATGGTGTGGTCGTGACAACCTGTTTTCCTTCGCTTGGACTCGCTGCAGGTGAAGTCCCCTCCGGGGGCGCTCCCGGTACCGTGCCGTTTGCCATCTGTTGAACTACTGCCTTGAGCGCATCGAGCTCTTTCTTCATGGCTTCGTGATCGGTCTTCATCGCTTCGTGTTCGGTCTTGAGCTTGTCATACTCCTCGCGCGACACGTAATCGGAGGATGGCGGGGGGGACGAAGCAACATCTTGCGCCATTGCTGCCGATGGAGACAATAAGCAGATCAGCGCGCCAAGACCGCACAGGATCGTTTGATTCACAATGGTCGGAATCGATCGGACCATTTATTTTCCGGCAAAGGTCTTGATGTAATTCACAAGCTCCCACCGTTGCGTCTCAGAAAGTGCCCCTTTCCAAGTAATCATTGGTGCTCGCCCCTCCGAAATCTTCCAGAACAACTCGCCATCCTTTTCTCCTGTTTCTCGGATGCGCGCTGCCAAATCGGCCGGTTTCTTTTCTAATGCTACTGCACCAGGTCCGTCGCCGTGTCCTGTGGGGCCGTGACACGTCAGGCAGTTTGCGGCGTAGAGCTTTGCGCCGAGCGCGGTCGCGTTGGCGTTTCCGGCAACCGGGTTTGGACGATTCGCGGCGGCGGGCGGAGCTCTCCAATCTGAGCCAGCAGCCAAGGCGAGCGTGCCGAGGAAGCCAAGTGCGAGCGCAAATACTATTTTCCGAGACGTCGCGGATTGGTGTGCAGTCATTGGTTTTACGGACCTTAAAATCTTAGTGATTTTTCAACTGTGCGGTTCTTGCGTTTTCATAATCGCCAATTATCGTCGCAAATCACGAAGGTTATGCCAGAACGCGCAGGTGGCTGACTACGCATTTTTACGGCAAATCGTTTTGCGCGCGCGATTGGCTTGACAGCAAGAGTCGACATCATCAGCCTCGCGTTATGAACTCTCTGAATCGATTTGCAGACCCTGTTTACTGCATTATGCGGCTAGTCATCGGATTGACCTACGCTTGTCACGGCAGTCAGAAGCTTCTCGCGATTCCCGGCGGCGGCCATGGCGCGGGCGGAATCGCATTGATTGCAGGATTCGTCGAGCTATTCGCCGGATTGGGCATTGCCTTTGGATTGCTCACGCGACTCGCAGCGTTTTTAGCGAGCGGGGAAATGGCGATAGCCTATTTCACGTTTTATGT
>CATPBS010000277.1 GCA_955652715.1 uncultured Candidatus Udaeobacter sp. | reverse complement strand
TGCTCGAACTGCGCGACGATCAGAATCGTACTTTAAGTAAGTTGCGCTTCTCAGTCGTGGGTCACGCCGCAGTTGCCGCTGCCTTGGAGAAAAACGCCGAGCTGGAGATCAAACTTAACGCCAAAGAGTACCGCGCCGGGGATGAAATTGCAGTAAGCGTGACGGCGCCATACAGCGGGTACGGTCTCATCACGATCGAACGGGAAAAAGTTTACGCTTATAACTGGTTTCAAACCAACACCCCCAGCAGTATCCAGCACATTCGTCTGCCTCAAGGTTTTGAGGGCAGCGGCTACGTGAATGTCGCGTTTGTCCGGGCGCTCGATTCCAAGGATATTTTTGTCAGCCCGCTCAGTTACGGCGTCGTCCCGTTCACGGCCAATGTCGAAAATCGCAGGCTCAATATCGATCTTCAAACCGCGGCAAAAGCGAAGCCGGGCGAACCGTTGCACATCGGTTACAAAACCGATCGTCCGAGCAAGATTGTGATTTTCGCGGTCGATCAAGGAATTCTTCAGGTCACTGATTACAAGACGCCCAATCCGCTGACTTACCTGTTTCGCAAATGCGCTCTCGGTGTGGAGACGGCGCAGATTGTCGATCTCATCATTCCGGAATTTTCTTTGCTGCGTTCTCTCTCCGCCTTTGGTGGTGACGGCGAAGCGGCGCAAAGATTAAATCCGTTCAAGCGCGTCACGGAAAAACCGGTCGTCTTTTGGTCGGGCATCATCGACGCCGACAACACGAAGCGCGAAGTCGTTTACGACGTGCCCGATTATTTCGACGGCACACTAAAAGTAATGGCGGTCGGTGTTTCCAATGAAACCGCGGGATCGGCGGACCGCGACGCGCTGATTCGCGGGCCGTTTGTAATCACGCCAAGCGTTCCGGTGCTGGCCGCTCCCGGCGACGAATTTGAGGCCGGCGTAACCGTCGCGAATAATGTGGAAGGTTCCGGTGCGGACGCGGAGATCGAGCTCCGCGCCGAGACGTCCGCGCAGTTGTCGATCTTGGGAGCGACGACCCAAAAATTGCGAATCGCCGAAGGGCGCGAGCAAAGCGTGAAGCTGGGCTTCCGTGTCAACGACGTGCTCGGTTCCGGCGAAATCAAATTTGTGGCTAGCCGAAATGGGATCGAAACGCGCCGGCGTGCTACGCTTAGCGTCCGTCCACCCGTTCCCTATGCGACCGATGTTCGCAGCGGGAATTTCAAGAAAGGAAACGCTGATGTTCAGATTACACGTGAGATCTATTCCGAGTTCGCCAAACGCGAAGCCGCGGTCGCGGCTGTCCCCCTGGGTCTCGCACACGGTCTTTACGTTTTTCTGAAAGATTTTCCTCACGGTTGTAGCGAGCAGATCACGAGCGGTGCGTTCTGCCGGCTAATGCTCTCGGACGAGGCCGATTTCGGGCTCAGTCGCGCGGAAGTAAATGCACAGCTCGAAAAAGTCTTTGGGATTCTGCGACGCCGGCAAAACGATCAAGGCGCGTTCGGTTATTGGGCGCCGGAAACTGATGAGAAGATCAGTTTTAATTCTGTTTACGTAATGGATTTCCTGAGCGCGGCGAAAACGGCCGGCTTCGCCCCGCCGGCGGACATGTTCGCGAGTGGCTTGCGCTATTTGCAAAAGATGGTCGGGCGCGAACCCTCGACCCTGGCCGACGCGCGAACCGTCGTCTACGCGATTTACGTACTTACGAGGGAAGGCGTTGTCACCACCAATTACATTCTTAATCTGCGCGATTACCTCGACCAGCATCAGGCCGATGTATGGCAGAATGATGTCACCGGTGTTTATCTCGCGGGCGCGCTCAAACTTCTGCACAAGGACAAAGAGGCAGAAGGCTTGATCGCCGCCTACAAGATCGACAAAGGATCGACCGGGGAATACGACGACTTCTGCCAACCGCTCGGATCCAACGCGCAATATATCGCCATACTCGCGCACGCCTTTCCGGCGCGACTGAAAAAAATCTCAGCCGCGGAATTCGAGCAAATTCTCCAGCCCATTGGACGCGGCGACTTCAACACGCTTTCGGCAGCGTACACCGTGTCGGCGCTGAAATCGTACTCGCATATGATCGACCAAAAGCTGCCGGAACTGAGCATTGCCGAAATCCATCGCGACAAGCGCGAAGTTGCCCTAACGAGGGGGGCGAAGTTGCTCCAACGCGCTGTCTTTTCCAAAGATGCAATCGCGCTTCGCTTTAAAACTACCGCAATGCTCAGCGGTCCCGGCGCATTTTTCCAGGTAGTCGAAGCTGGATTTGAGCGACATGTGCCGGCGCAACCAGTCACCGCCGGATTAGAAGTTCGTCGCGAGTTAATTGACAAGAATGATCAGCCGGTGACGCGGACGAAACTGGGCGAACCGATTCATGTTCGTCTGCACGCGCGAACTGTGCGCGATGAACCGGTCACCAATGTTGCCATTGTCGATCTTCTGCCCGGCGGATTCGAAGTTGTCGGGTCATCGCTACAACCTGGCGTTTCGACAATTTCCGGCGTCGATTACGTCGATGTGCGCGAAGATCGCGCCGTCTTCTACGCAACCGTGTCGAACAGCGCACTCGAAATCAATTATCAGATCAAATCGTCTAATCACGGCGAGTTTACGGTGCCGCCAATTTTCGCGGAGTCGATGTACGAGCGAAATGTGAAGGGACGCGGCGTTGGCGGAAAGATCAGCGTCACGGAATGATTGCGCTGCGAAAAATATTACGGCCGGTTCTACTCACCTGCGCGTTGGTCTGCGCCTTCTGGCTCGCGCTGCCAAAACCTCCGCTCCTCGACGGCATTTCATTTTCGCAATGCGTGCGCGATCGCAATGGAAAATTGCTTCGCGTCACCCTGACGACCGATCAGAAATTTCGAGTCTGGACTTCTTTGCCAAACATTTCGCCCGCGCTGATCGATGCGACCCTCCGATTTGAAGACAAATATTACGCCAGGCATCCCGGCGTTAACCCGGTCGCGTTATTGCGCTCGGCACTTAAACTGCGCGCCGGCGATGCACATAGCGGAGCATCGACAATTACGATGCAATTGGCTCGGTTGCGTTTCCATCTGCCCACCCGCACACTCAGCGGAAAGTTCGTTCAAATTATTCGCGCCCTCGAACTGGAGCGGCATTACTCGAAGGCCGAAATTCTTGAAGCCTACCTGAATCTCGCGCCCTACGGGCGAAACATCGAGGGCGTGGGCGCGGCCAGTCAGATTTATTTTGG
>CATPBS010000276.1 GCA_955652715.1 uncultured Candidatus Udaeobacter sp. | reverse complement strand
TGTCCAAAATGGACGCCAGCTTCCAATAGTTCAGGCACTAATTCTGTCGTATCTGCCATAAGGGAAAATCCGCGAGGAGGAGCTTCCAAAGCGGGAGGTTGAAGATGCTACAGCACGCGGCAGCGCGCAACCTGAAATTCCGCGCTCGCTCGAACTGACTCTGTGGCAAAGGAATCGGCTGATCCCCTAGAAATCAAGTCCGACTCTGAGCCGCACGTAGTATTTTTCATGCTCGTCACCGAAAATATAACCATCGTGCGCAGCGAACTCCTTACTTTCATAGCTGAAAGCCTGGCCAATCGGCAGTTGATAGAGGAAGCCGAACGTGGCCCACCAACGTTCGCCTGCGTAATGAATCGTGGGTCCGGTAAAATAGGCCGAGTCCTCATGCACTGTGCCATCTGCAAATTGGTGGTGGTTGCGGAATTCTAAGCCGGCTGACCAATTGTGCGCGAAGCGGTAAGAAACTCCGGTGAGCCATTCAAAGATCCCGTCGCGCTCGTAACCGTGGTCTGCTTTTTCGAACGCTAACTCGTAATCGAGATTCAGCGCCCAAACGAGCCGGTCCTCGAACCAATTCTTTTGGAGTATGACTTTCCATTCCAGTTCCTTCTCGTCATCTCCGAGCGTTGGCTCGAAATACATCGCGAGACCGATCGGATCTTTCTCGGGACTTAGCAGCCGGTAAATTGCTTCGAACGAAACAGATCCGAAACGATAATCGTCGAACGGCGTTGTTGGATTGTAGCTGGCGCGCACGTCCTCGCCGCTAGTTTCGTAAACACCGGGCAAACGGTTTCCGGGATGCGCCGGATCTTCGGCTGGGACATCTCTGTTCGCATAGACATAGTGATGGTTAAGATAGAGCGCGATTTGAAAATTATCGGTCACGCCGTATTCGAACTCCTCGCGAAAATCGATGACGTTATAGCTGCCATGCGCTTTTTCCCAGCGTGCGGTGACCCATTGCTCGAATTCAACCTCCCCTTTCGACGCAATATCAGTTGTGTAAGTCCATGCGAAGACGGCCCCGTATGATTGTGCAGTCCAAGCGCAAAATAAAACTGCAGCCACAAGACCTGATCTGAATTTCATCGCGACGATGCATAACATCGTGCGAGAGAACGTGCTGCTGGGCGGTTGGTAATTTTTGGCGCTGAATTGCAGCGGAACCGCGAACCAACGTCAGAGTAGCGCGCCGCTAACTGGACGTTTGCGAATGCTTCTCCACGTATCTCGCCAAAATCCAGCAGAGATCAGAAAGACGGTTCAGGTAACGCACAATCTCGGGGTTAAAAGCTTTCTCCTCGGCACTGAATGCAGCGATGTGCCGCTCTGCCCGGCGGCATGTTGTCCGTGCAAAATCGAGAGCCGCAGAAAGCGTGGTTACGCCGGGGATCACCCAATCTTTGGGATACAGCGATTTGTCCTTCTCAAGATCGAAAATGACTGCCGTGATCCGGTCCACCATCACTGCTGTGGTAACGTGAAAGCCATCTTTGGCGTAACGTTCCCGGTCGCCCGGCACCGTTGCCAACTCACCCATCATAACGATCAAATCTCTTTGTGCAGCGAAGATTTCGTCCGAAAGGAATTTATCCGTTGAAAAGGATCGGGCGAGACCAAGCGCGGCGGTCAGCTCATCAATGCAACCATATGCGTCAACACGTGGATCGGCTTTCGGCACGCGACGGCCGTACATCAATGACGTTTCGCCCTCGTCGCCCGTTTTGGTTACGATCGACATGAAATGAATTGTAGGGCGCTTGATTCGCTCGCGCCAGCTCGCTCACCCTCTCGGGCTGCCCGTCTATGTCGCTCGGCGCCCGCCGGCTCCATTCTGTAAACTCCGAAAGCTTTCGGAGCTGACACAGACGCCGTGTAACACGCCAATCCTATCCGATCGCCGGCTGCGGCTCAGCTTCCTCCATCACAGGCGCGCCGATCGGCTCGCCTTTTTCGATCAGCTTAATCTGGCGATGCTCAGGGAACCCGGTCCCGGCCGGAATCAAATGACCCATAATCACGTTTTCCTTAAAACCGCGCAGCTTATCGACCTTACCCAGCGTGGCCGCTTCGGTGAGAACGCGGGTCGTATCCTGGAAGGACGCGGCAGAAATGAAGCTGTCAGTTTCAAGCGAGGCTTTCGTGATACCGAGCAGCACGGGAACGGCTTCCGCCGGTTTGCCGCCCTTTTCGACCACCTTTTTATTTTCCTGTTCGAAGTCGAGTTTGTCCACCTGATCGCCCCAGAGCAACGACGTATCACCCGGATCGGTAATCTTCACCTTGCGCAACATCTGGCGTACGATGATTTCGATGTGCTTGTCATTGATCTCCACGCCCTGCAAACGATAGACCTCCTGCACTTCGTTAACCAGGTGCTCCTGCAATTCCTGCGGACCGCAGACTTCCAAAATCTCGTGCGGCACGATTGGGCCCTCGGTGAGTTGCTGACCCTTCTTCACGAAATCCCCTTTGAACACAATGATGTGCTTGGTCAGCGGGATCAGATGCTCTTCCTCGGCTCCCGTCTCAGGATCTTTTAAAATCAGGCGTCGCTTCCCGCGGACAGTCCCGCCCATTTCGACGATCCCATCGATCTTGGCAATCTCAGCCGCGTCCTTCGGCCGACGGGCTTCGAATAATTCGGCCACCCGGGGCAAACCTCCAGTGATATCCTTTGTCTTTGCGACTTTGCGGGGCGTCTTTGCCAGCAGCGCGCCAGCTCGCACTTTCTGACCTTCCTCAACGATGACGTGAGCGCCAGCCGGGATGGAATAACTCGCGAGCACTTCCTTCTTGTCATCCACAATGACGACTTGCGGGTGCAAATCCTCCTTGTGCTCGATAATTACAGTACCCAACAGGCCGGTCGCTTCATCGACGTCGCGTTTGATCGTGACACCCGCGATCATATCGCGGAATTCAATCTTTCCTCCTTTGTCCGTGAGAATTGGGATGTTGTACGGGTCCCATTGCACAAGAACCTGACCTTCGACTTCAGGCTTGTTGTTTTTGTCCCGAATGATCTTGCCGTGTGCATCCTTCTTTGGCCCCTTCACATGTGCCCCATTCGGAACCGAAATCATCGAGCCGATGACTACGTTGTGGCGCTCAAGTTCGCGCCCCTCCTCGTTGTGCACGCTGATTGAGCCGTTCTTATTCAAAACAATCCAACTGCCATCGAGCGCTTGCACGGTTCGCAGATCATTGAAACGCACCGTGCCGTCATTGCCGGCTTTGATGATAGGTTGCTTGAAAGTTTGGCTGGCCGTGCCGCCAATGTGGAATGTGCGCATCGTCAACTGCGTTCCGGGCTCGCCGATTGATTGGGCGGCGATAATCCCCACAGCTTCGCCAAGTTTGACGAACTGGCCGGTCGCGAGATTGCGTCCGTAGCACATCGCGCATACGCCGCGGCCGCACTCGCATGTCAGCACCGATCGGATCTTGAGTTGCTCGACGCCGATGCGCTGCAACTCGGCTGCGATTTTCTCGTCGATGTATTGGTTCGCCTTGACGATCTTTTTCTTCTTGTCCACCGGGTCAGCAATCGTCTCGCAACTGACGCGCCCGATAATTCGCTGGGCGAGGTCGACTACTTCCTCGTCGCCTTCGTAGATCGAGCGCACCACGATTCCGTTTACGGTGCCGCAGTCTTCTTCATTGATGATCACGTCCTGCGCCGCGTCCACCAGCTTGCGCGTCAGATATCCGGAGTCCGCAGTTTTAAGCGCTGTATCGGCAAGACCTTTGCGAGCGCCGTGAGTAGAAATGAAATACTCAAGAACAGTAAGTCCCTCACGGAAATTCGACGTGATCGGGCGCTCGATGATTTCGCCTGAAGGTTTGGCCATCAAACCGCGCATGCCGGCGAGCTGACGCACTTGCTGGCGATTGCCGCGCGCGCCGGAATCGACCATCAAATACACTGGATTCAACTCTTTGCGACCCTCGTTGTGCTCCAAGGTGCGGAACATCACGCTGGAAATTTCATCCCCGGCGTGCGTCCAAATGTCGATGATCTTGTTGTAGCGTTCGCCATCGGTGATGATGCCTCTGCGATATTG
>CATPBS010000275.1 GCA_955652715.1 uncultured Candidatus Udaeobacter sp. | reverse complement strand
CGCGCAACTCCGAGTAGATTTTTGCCAGAATTTCCTCTTCGCCGTCGTGCGTGCTGCCCCCGAAGAGAATCGGGCGGCTGTTGTCGATCTTGAGATCGCGCAGAACCTTTTGCGGAACCTGGGAGTCGAGATGGATGTCCTCCGGATCGAATTTGATACTTCCGACTATGCGAATCCGGTCGCGCGCCACACCTAGTGCCGCCCATCGATCAACTTCCTGCGCCTCCTGCACGCAAACCAAGTCCAGGAGCCGAAATGTTGGCGCGACAAAAAATCGGAAACGGCGAAATCTTCTTTCCGATCGTTGTGACAACCGCGCGTTCACCAGCGCAGTGGGAATTCGGCATGCGTGCGCGAACGCAACAAGATTTGGCCAAACTTCAGCTTCGATGAGTAAGATTCGCGCCGGGCGAATCACTGAAAACGCGCGGCGCATGATCGGCCAGTAATCGAGCGGCGTGTACATGATTTCGACCCAGGGTGGAGCATTCTGGTTCGCGAGGGCAAATCCGGTTGTGGTGGTCGTGGTCAAGACACAATGCAAATCCGGTTCCAGCACACGCAAAGCGCGGGCAAGTTTGAGCGCGATGTTCACTTCTCCCACACTGACTGCGTGAAACCATGTCGATCTTTCTTTCGATAAGCGGGTGCGCAGCTCGCGATCATAAATTCCCAGGCGTTGTCCAAATTTTTCGCGGTAACCGCCCCGCCGAAGCATCTTTGTCAAATAACCCGGCAAAAAGAACAAGAGCCCGATGGGCCAAAATAAATTGTAGATGAAACGGATCATTCGATTGCCGATTGACTCGCGATCTCCCGATCGCTCGGCCTGTCGGCCTTCCCGTCTACCCGAAGGCGTCCCTGCACTTCGTGTTCCGGATTGCGGGTTGCGGAGAGAAACAAGACCTCGGTACCGCCGTATGTTTTTTGCCGGATGATACGCCACAGCTTTGTTTCAGGAAGAACTTCTCCAGGTCGCTTCTCTAAAACGAAGACGCCGCTGGACTCTAACAGTCGTGGCAACGTTTCGTTACCTAGAAGCCTTTCGGTATAGCGCTCGCCGTGCTTTGTCTTCTCATACGGCGGATCGGCAAAGATAATTTGAAATGTCTTTGCATTGGAGGCGTGCCGGACAAGATCGAAAACGTCCCCCTGTCGAACGCGTCCGCTCAATCTTGTTTTGGCGAGATTGATCTCGATGATCTCGGCGGATTCCCGGTGTTGCTCAATAAAAACGGCCGAAGACGCGCCGCGGCTGAGCGCTTCAATTCCAAGGGCGCCGCTCCCGGCGAAAAGATCGAGGACGCGCGCGCCGATTACCGCGTCGCCCAGGCTGGAAAAGATGGCGGCTTTGACGCGGTCCATTGTCGGTCGCACACCGCGCTTAGGAACTGCCAGGCGGATCCCGCCGGCACTGCCGGCGATCACCCTCATGGCGACGCAACTGGCGTTGGCGTTGCAACGGCTTGGGGCGGCGCTTCCTCCGGCGAAGCAGAAGGCGCTGGTCTGACGGGCATCGCCTGGTCGATCTGTTTCTTTTTCTTTTTTGATCGGTCCCTTTTTCCGCCAAATAGGCTGTTGAGCATACTGCTGAGATCGCGGCCGACGAGCCGATCCATCAAATTTGTGCTCGGCCGATCGATGGTGCCGCCTACCTGAAAGTCGATGGCAGAATAACCCGGCTCACTAATCGGTTGAAAATTTTCGCGAATCGCTTTGAAAAGCTGGCCACGAATTCTGTCGTTGATTGCGAGCTGCGAATCGAGTTTCAAGCTGCCATCGAACCCGACTGTGCCGGACGCAGTGAGACGAATATTTGGCGAATGCAAAATCAACTCGTCAATTGTGACCAACCCTGGGCTCAAATGATATTTTGCCTGGGCTTCCTCTAGATGAAGCTCTGTTAGCTCTTCGATCTGGAGCATCTGCCCGAGCAACACGAGCAAGCTGTATTGCTGAACTCGCCCATCACGCAGGAAAATTTCGCCGCCGCCAACGAGCGCATTAGGGTCGGCAGTTTTCCCCGAAACTTGGAAATTTCCCTCCAATTCGCCCTTCACCATTCCCTTCCGACCGCCGGCATTTTCGACAATCTGATCGGCGAGCACATTGCGAAACTTTACGCTGGTGGTGAATGGTGAATCCTCCGCTTCCGGTTGCATGGCAAAATAGCCGTTGATTTCACCGTTTGCTGCGCGGGCGGAAATTTTGGAAAGCTCGAGCACGTCGGGCTCGTACCGAAGCGGGGAACGCAGTTGTTCTAGAAAAAAGCGGTCCCGCAACGAAATTCTTGCCATCTTTGCTTCACCGTGAAGCGCCGATGCGCTGCGAATGCTGGTATGAAAATCCACTCCCGTAAAGCTCGCGAGCAGCCCGCCGGCTCGATCTAGAAAACTGAAATTTCCATGCTTAATGCTGACTCGTCGAACTTCCGGAGCCACCGCTAGTCCCGGTTGTTGTGTCCGTCCTCTATTGTCGACAGTCACCTGAGGTGGAGAGGAAACGGTAGTTGATGCGGCGGTAACGACAGGGGCGGGCTTCGTCTGAACAGATTCGCTTTCTGCTTGCGCTTGGGAGACGCTTGCAGCCTGTTTCGGAGGAGCTCCGGGCGATTGTACTGCTTGTGAACTGGGTAATCT
>CATPBS010000274.1 GCA_955652715.1 uncultured Candidatus Udaeobacter sp. | reverse complement strand
TGCCGTGAGCGACGATGAGCAAGGTGCTGTCGGCGGGTTCGGCACCAGGTGCGACCTCTCTCGCGCGCTTGAGCAGCAATTCAGTCACCGCGGGATGATTCCCAACCGCCTCGCAATATCTCCAGACCTGGCCATTGTCACGTTTTGTGATGCGCCCGTTCAGCTCAAGCTCGCGCGGAACCACTGTCTGGGTGAAATAGCCTTCGCTGATGAAATTCGGAACGACATAGACCTCCCGAATCACTTCCGGATCGAACAAAAACAGCGCGTCGCGCAAACTCGGTTCCTCCTTCCAGAATGCGCAGCCGACATCTGCGAAAACTCTCCGCCGTCGAATCTCCGCCGCATGCGCCAGCGTCGGCGCGCTTGAGTCCGGATTTACCGTTGAGCCGTGCGCGACAATCAACAGTGCCGCGTCTGATCTGTATTCCACGGGTCTAATTTAGACACAGAGAACACGGAGCACACGGAGATAGATTTTGGTTCTTCCTCCGTGACCTCTACGGCCTCTGTGGTTACATTCTGGCCAGTGAAGTTCCGGACTTACAAGAATACGGACCTGACAGTCAGCGAAGTCGGCTTCGGTTTGTGGACCGTGTCCACCGGTTGGTGGGGAAATTTTACCGAGGGCGAGGCGGTCGCGCTCATGCATAAAGCGTTCGATCTCGGTTTTACATTATTCGACGCGGCTGACACGTACGGAAATGGGCTCAGCGAAGAGTTGATCGCAAAGGCGTTCCCAAACGAGCGGGATGAGATCGCGATTGCGACGAAGGTCGGCTACGATTTTGTTCATTACGGTGAGGCCCGCGGACGCGGACAGCGGGAAATTCCACAGGATTTTTCTCCGGAAGCGGTGACACGCGCGACAGACGCAGCGCTGAACCGCTTGAAAACGGATCGGATCGACCTTCTCCAACTGCACAACATTCGGATGGAGCAGGTCTATGACGACGCGCTCTGGACAACACTCGAGAAATTAAGGACTGAAGGAAAAGTTCGATATTACGGGATCGCGCTGGGGCCGGCGATTGGCTGGCTGTACGAAGGAACAAATTGCATTCGCGAGCGCGACATCACGAGCGTGCAACACATTTACAACATGCTTGAGCAACATCCCGGGCGCGCCATTCACGATGCCGCCACTGACGCGGACAAGGACACAATGTTTCTGATCCGCGTGACGCATTCGTCTGGAATGCTCGAAGGGAAATACACTGCCGAAACAACTTTCCCGCCGACCGATCATCGCAGCCATCGACCGCGCAGTTGGCTCCTCAACGGAATCAAAAAGGTCGAACAATTGCGGTTTCTTGAAAATTCCGAACGCACGCTGGGGCAGGCAGCGTTGCAATGGTTGCTCGCAGACGACCGCGTTGCTTCGACATTGCCGAACATTTACAACGAAGAACAGCTCGTTGAATTCGCGAAAGCGCCCGATTGTCCGCCACTCACCGGCGACGACATGGCGAAGATCGACAATCTCTTTTCCGAAAATTTCGGAATCGAAGAAGAACCGCCAAAGTTCAAGGGAACGATGGAGCTGCCGAAGGAAACTGCGGCTGCTTAGCGCAACATGGAGACGGCCTGCCCTCAGGCCGTTCGACTCTCTTGCAGGCGCTTATGATCGAACATCGGCATTTACCTCACGTTTCCTCGTTTCGCGACAATCCAATTGTATTCTTTACAACCTGCACGCATAAGCGACGAAAGCTCTTAGCTTGCGCCCAAAGCCACGCCATTTTACGTGGGCTATGGGAACGATCGGCAGAACCCGATGGCTGGTGGGTTGGTCATTACATTCTAATGCCCGATCACGTTCATTTCTTTGCGCGTCGTGCAACTATTGCGCAGCCAATGGCGGACTGGATGCAAATGTGGAAGAGCGTCAGCTCCCGCCAGGTCGCTGCCGCGTTGGACATTGCGCCACCTATATGGCAAACGGATTATTTCGATCGCTATCTTCGCTCGCGAGAAAATTATGGGCAAAAATGGAATTACGTGGAGCAAAATGCCCTGCGAGCGGGACTGATTAAAGAAGGCGAGGAATGGCTATACCGCGGTTCGATCTTTGATCTGATGTGGTAGACGCGCGGATTTCCCACGGCCTGGGGGCAGGCCGTCTCCAGGCCCTAATCTGATTCGTCTTCTTCCTCCACCGGCTCGGCACGGCGGACTTCCGGTTGCTCGCGAGTGCGCCGCTGCTGGCGAGTGACCAACTTTTCACCCTGGTAAATTTCCTTGAACACATCTGCGATCATCGGCGCGGCAGCGGAACCACCATGGACTTTGCTGCCAACATCGCCCTCGTAAACAGACGCAAACGCGTATCGCGGTTGGTCGGCAGGCAAAAACCCGGCGAACCAAGCTGCTGTGCGCTCTTTGTTTTTTGGGCCCCATTGCGCGGTGCCCGTTTTTCCGGCGACTTCAACATTATCGAGGCTGGCTTGGTGCGCGGTACCGCCTGAGCCATTCACGACATTAATCATTCCGGTGCGCAATTGGTCCAGCGTTTCGGACGAGACGTCGAGTGTCCTTTTGGCGCGCACTTGGTACGCGGTCACGATTTGGCCGTCGAACGTCTGCACCTGTTGGACCAGTCGCGTTTGATATAGCGTTCCTCCGTTGGCGACGACGCCCATCGCCTGAGCCATCTGCAGCGGCGTCACCTGCGTATCTCCCTGGCCGATCGACATATTTGCGATATCGCCGTTGAGCAGTTTGCGGCCGTGCGTTGCCTTCATGTATTGATCGTTCGGAATCCGGCCTTCCGCCTCGCCCCGCAGCGGGATGCCGCACTTCGCGCCAAAACCCAGCTGCAACGCCCAGTCGATAATCGGCCCCGCACCGGTCTTGATGCCAACCTGATAAAACCAGGTGTCGCACGATTCGGTGAGCGCCTGGACGAAGTTTAGCGCGCCGCGATCGCCCTTTTTCCAATTGTGGAAAGTAACATTGCCAACCTGAATTGACGGCACGCATTCGTATCGATCGTCAGGATAAACCGCGTGGCTTTCCAGCGCAGCAATGCCCACCGCGATTTTAAAGGTCGATCCAGGCGGATAAGACGAACGATACGCGCGTGGCAAAAGAGGAATATCCGGATCTTCCTGCAAGGCTTTGAGTTGCTCAGCCGATATGGATGGAACGAACAAATTGGGATCGTAGGTGGGCCAGGACGCCAACGCGAGAATATCGCCGTTGTTTGCGTCGACAACCACAATCGCGCCGCGTTTTGCTTTCGCTTCCAACGCCTTTTCAGCCAATTGCTGAAGACGCAGATCAAGCGTGGTGACGACGTTGTACCCGGGCTCGGGCGGAGTGATGAGTTTCTCGGAAGTCTTCCGGCCGTCTTTGTCGAAAGTCAGTTTGTATTCGCCGTGCTTGCCCGTGAGCATTTCGTTAAAAGTTTGCTCCAGTCCCTCGCGCCCCTCTGTTTCCGGCCAGAGCGTTTCGTGATTGTCGACAATGCCGTCGGGATTTCGCCCAGTCTTCCCGGTGTAACCAATAATCTGGCCGGCGAGTTTCCCGTTCGGGTAAATCCTCACGTAAACAGGCCGCACCATCATCCCAGCCGGCAGATCATTTTTAATTTTTTCATACTCTTGCTGGCTAAGATTTTGTGCGATCTCCCGCGGCATGATTCCCCGGTTCCGGTAGTGACGAAGGATCGCGTCATCGGAAATCCGGAGCTTGCGACCAATTAAGTCGCCTGCCTTGTCTATCTTTTCCCTGGTGAAGCTCAGCGCCTTCGCATCGGAGAAATCCAGCGGAGTTGGGAAGTTAACGACGAGATTGTAACTGAGCCGATTTTGCGCGAGCGGTGCGCCGTTTCGGTCTGTGATCTGCCCGCGCGGAGCCGGAACATCGAGAATGTAAGTGCGCGCGAGCTTTTGCGTCTCGAATGTAGGCACGATTGTTTCCTCTTCGCCTGACGGAGTCGCACTCGGCGCCACAGATGGCGCCAGCGTCTGCGCGCACACCATCGGCACCGTGAACAGCATCAACACGGCGATCCACAGATCGCCAACAGTTCCCCAGGGTGACCTCATTCGAAAGAATCTGCGTTAATCTGCATAAATGTGCGAATGGAGCTAATGGGATTAGCCACATAGAAGGCAAAGCTGCGATGGGTAGCAGCGAGCGAGCGAGTTTCAAATCCGCGGATAAATCAATGGCTTTGCAGAAATCGATGCACTTCTTCGGCTAGCTTTCGGCCAACCCCCTCTGTGGAGGCAATCTCCTCAACGCTTGCTTTGCGAAGACGATTCACCGAGCCAAATCGCCGCAGCAATAAGTTCTTCCGGTTCTGGCTCACACCCGGGCAATCATCGAGAATGCTTTCTTCGACCCGTTTTTTCATGAGGAGCTGGTGATACGCGTTGGCGAACCGATGCGCTTCGTCGCGGATCCGCTGAAGCAACCGCAAAGCAGGCGAATCCATCGGAAGTTGCAAGGGCAGCGCCCGGCCCGGCCGGTAAATCTCCTCGCGTTCCTTGGCCAGGCCGATGATGGGAAGATCGTGCAAGCCTAATCGCTGCAATTCGCGACACGCGGCTGAGAGCTGCCCTTTTCCGCCGTCGACGATGATTAAGTCCGGAAGGCGAATATACGATTGCGGATTCGGGGCTGCGGATTGCGTAACCGCTTCGCGTTCCAAACGGCGAGCAGCTTCGAAAGCGTTCTCCTGCGAAAATTCCGCTGCCTCGCGATGCGCTTCTCGGGTTTCAAGCAGAACGCGCGAATACCTGCGCCGCACCACCTCAGCCATGCTGGCAAAATCGTCCTGCCCTTCGACTGTTCGCACGCGATAGCGCCGGTAATTGTCCTTGTCCGGCACGCCGTCCCGGAAACAGACCATCGAGGCAACGACGTGTGTCGTGGAGATGTTCGAGATGTCGAAACACTCCATTACCCGCGGAGCACGGGGCAGTCCCAGCGCATCGGCCAGAGCTTGCACGTCCGCCATAGGATCAATTGCGCTCGGCAAACCGCCGCGGGTAAATCGGCGCGTTGGTCTTGTGGTGTTACGCAAATCCTCAATCATGTTGCGAAGTTCGGCCGCTTTTTCGAAATCCATTTTCTCCGCCACCTTATGCATTTCGCTCTCCAGCGTGGAGATCATTTCCCGCGAATGTCCTTCCAGAAAATCACAGGCCTGCGCGACGCGCTCGCGGTATTGGTCGGCGCCAATTTCGCTCAAGCGCACCGGCACTTGATAGGTTGAGGATTTCAATTCCCGCTCCGTCGGCGCGCCCCGGCCAAACGTGAGAACGCCAAATTTTTTGCGCATAAAATTCAATGTCTGCCGCAACGCTCCTGCATGCGCATACGGACCAAAGTAGCGGCTGCCATCGTCTTTTTTGAATCGAGCCAACCGAAAACGCGGCCATTCCTCCGAAAGATCGACCCTGACGACGAGGAATCGCTTGTCATCACGGAAGGAGACGTTGTAACGCGGTCGATATTCCTTAATCAGTTTGCCTTCCAGTAAAACTGATTCCGCGTCGCTGCGAACGGTATGTGTCTCAAAATCCCACGTCGCCTCCAGCATGGCGCGCGTTTTCAAATCGGCCTGCGCCATTTTAGACGGCAGGAAGTATGAACTGACTCGTTTGCGCAGGTCGCGCGCCTTACCCACGTAAATCACGCGGTTGAACCGGTCACGCATCAGGTACACGCCAGGCTTGTGCGGCACTTCGTGCACTTTCTTTTGCAAATCCGGCTTTTCTTTTCGTGATGCAGCCACGTGCGGGCAATTTACTCGCGATGCAGACGGCTGAAAACCCGCGCGTTGGACTAGAGTAGCGCCTGCTTCCAGCTTGCGAAATAGCGAGCTCGCGGACTGCGAGCCCAAACGCTCGCGATAAGTCGGACTAAAACGAAAACGATCGCCGCTGTAGCCACGGCCCTGTGGGCCGTCTCAATGATCTGAACAGCAGCGCCGAGCTGGACCGGCCACAGGCCGGTGGCTACAACATTTCAAATCGGGCCTAAAACAAGCGTCCGCGAATTTCCGCGGGCGCTTGTGATTTCTTAGCGGCAACGACTCTTCTCTACGGTCTTGTCGTTGTGGTGGTAGTTTCCTCGCGCTTGTAAACCGTGACAGGCTGGGCCAAGACAACTTTTCGCACCACCACGCGGTCGCCTACAGTTGTATAATAAACGGTTGCCGGGATGTCTGGACGAATGGCCGACCAACTTACAACGTGACCTTCCGGATCTAAAACAGTCGTGTCTTTCGTGTAGTAATAACGGACGGGGGCTGCATCAGGCGTTGTTCGGAATGTAAAGTAATCCGATTCCGGCGTGTAGGTCACAATGTTGCCCGCAGAGCTGGTTGTCGTCTGCTGAGTTGTCGTGGTGCCTGTTACCGGGTCTCTTGTGGTCGTGGTCGTTGTGGTCTGCTGCGCGAGCGCTAGTCCCGGCGCCGCTGCGCAAAGCATGCCTGCTGCCAATATTTTCGCTAATCTCGTTTGTTTCATATTTGTCCCTCTGCTTTCATTAAACGGATGTTCTCCTTCGTGTATGTCTCCAGCCCCTTAACGCCGGAGTTTCTTCAGTTACGCCTTCGTATCGTAACTTCGGCCTCGTGCGGTCGTCTCGGCGAGCGTAAGCCGGTTCGCTGTGCCAGGGCAGCGTAACGCTATGTTTATGCAAACACTGCCGGGTTTCCGTGATTTCCTGCCCGAGGATTGCGCAAAACGCAATTACATCTTCGCGCGCTGGCGCGAAGTGGCCCGCCGGTACGGTTTTGTTGAATGGGAGGGGCCCTTACTCGAGACCGTCGAGCTGTACAAAAAAAAGAGCGGCGCGGAAATCGTCGATCAACTTTTTAATTTCACTGACAAAGGCGAACGCGAAGTCGCGCTGCGCCCAGAGCTGACGCCCACCCTCGCGCGCGTGGTCGCCGCTCACGAACGCGAGTTCAAGAAACCGCTGAAATGGTTCTCGATCGGTCAATTCTTCCGCTACGAAAAACAGCAGCGCGGACGGTTACGCGAACATTTTCAGCTGAATTGCGACATCATCGGTGAAGCGGCTCTCGCAGCAGATATCGAACTGGTCGCACTTTGCATCGACGTCCTCCGCGCATTCGGGTTCACCGAGAGAGATTTCGTCGTCCGAATCAGTGACCGAGAATTTTGGACAGATTTTCTGCGCGAACGAAACGTGCCAGCGGATCGCTGGGATGAATTCCTGCAGGCGATTGACAAATTTGGGCGCGAGCCACGTGAGAAAACGGCCGAGAAACTCGACAATCTCGCCGAGCCTGTCTTTGCGACTTTAAAAAGCGGCGGCAAAAGCGAAAAACTCGGCAAACTCGTCGATGCTCTACGCGGGCGTGGCCTGGCGGATTTTGTGGCGATCGATATCGGCATCGTTCGCGGGCTTGCTTACTACACCGGTATTGTATTTGAAGTGTTCGACCGCGCCGGGAAATTCCGCGCCATTGCCGGCGGCGGACGATACGACAACTTAATCGCGCAACTCAGCGACGGTGCTGTCTCGCTGCCGGCACTCGGTTTTGCCATGGGAGACGTCGTTCTCGGCGAATTAATCAACGAAATCCCGCACGCCCGCGAGGCGATGCAGGAAGCAATCACCATCGACAGGAAGATCGACATCTACGTCGTGATCGCGAAGGAAGAACGCCGCGCCGACGCACTCACACAAGTCCAGCAACTTCGCGACCTCGGCTACGGCGTCGATTACCCGCTTACGCCAACGAAAATTCCGAAACAATTTCAAACCGCGGAAGATTTGGGCGCGACGATCGCGATTCTCTACGGCGACGAATGGCCGCAGGTGAAAATTAAGAATATGGCAACGGCTCAACAAGAACTCCTGCCGCACGATCGCCTACTTGCACACTTGCAAGCGCTACCCAGCTTGTCATCCTGAGCGCAGCGAAGCGGAGTCGAAGGATCCCACGCCTCTATCCTCGGTTTGGCAACGAGGTTCCTCGACTTCGCTCGGAATGACAAAAGATGTTTCGTACACACGATTGCAATTCACTTCGCAAGAGCGACATCGGCAAACAGGTGACGTTAGCCGGCTGGGTAAATGTCACACGCGATCACGGCGGTGTTGTTTTCATTGATCTGCGAGATCGCGAAGGGTTGACTCAGATTGTTTTTCGCCCCGAGGAAAACGCGGAACTCGCGAAGGAGGCGCACAGTTTGGGTAGCGAAGATGTGATCGAGGTGTCGGGGCACGTAGCCGCGCGACTGCCAGGCACTGAAAATCCGAATCTTGCGACCGGCGATATCGAAATCATCCCGAATCAACTGCGAATTTTGAATCGGGCCGACACGTTACCCTTCCCGATCGACGCCGAGCCGCAGAATGAAGATTTGCGGATGACACACCGGTATTTCGATCTCCGGCGGCCACGTCTCGCGCGCAATTTGCGAGTGCGCCATCGGGCCGCGAAGGCAACCCGCGATTATCTCGACAGCCAGGGCTTCGTCGAAGTGGAAACACCAATTCTTTCCAAAAGCACGCCGGAAGGCGCACGCGATTTTTTGGTGCTAGATGGGGAGGCAGCGATCGTGCCTGTGGTGATCCGGGAGGAAGTGGATTTGTGCCGGCTGTGCAAGGCACTTCTTG
>CATPBS010000273.1 GCA_955652715.1 uncultured Candidatus Udaeobacter sp. | reverse complement strand
TGTTTCCTTGCGCTATCGCGCCTACAGTCCAGGCTACAAACCCAGCTGCTACAGCAGCGGCCACTTTCATTTCGACAGATAGTTTCATGTTTTCCCCTAAGTGATAGTTTGATCTCGCCCTCGCCGATCGACGACTCTTTCCCCGCAGCTGCCTTTTCGCCTTGCTACCTCAGCAAGAGAACTGCTGGTTCGCAAGGCACGAGCCAGTTCAATCTCATGGAACGAGGGCTTCATTTGTTGGTACGGTTCGAATTGCAGCGCGTTAGTGGATGTCCGCCCCGCTTACCCAGATCACTGAGTTAAAACACCATCCAATCTTGCTGCACCGATAACCTGCTGTGGGAGATGGACCTCTGATTTTAATCTCCCTCTGCATAGCGCCACGTCGTTGTGAAAAATTTTTCGCTGTCAACGTGAGTAGCACTCCCGTTGTAACGACATTACGACGTGGAAACTGAGTTTGCTCGTCACCTTTCCAGCTTGAACGCCAGTGTCGCCAACGGCGGCAAGTGAATGAGGATCGAATGTTCGCGGGCCATCCAGGGAACATCCAGAGTATCGACACCGCCAAGATTCCCTACGTTGCTGCCGCTGTACGTTTCAGCATCCGTGTTGATGATCTCACGATAGAAACCAGACTCGGGGACGCCGAGCCTGTAGTTGTAACGCACTACCGGCGTCGCGTTTACCACAAACGCAATGATATCGCCTTCGCGCGATTTTCTCAGGAACGAAACGACGCTGTTATCAGCATCGTGAAGATCGATCCAATCAAATCCTTGGTAACTATCATCGAGCTGCCAAAGCGCCGGCTCGCTTTTGTAAATGTAATTCAAATGTTGCACGAGCCTGCGCAGACCGTCGTGCCGCGGAAGACTAAGCAGTTGCCAATCCAAGCTCGTGTCGTGGTTCCACTCGTTCCACTGGCCGAATTCACCGCCCATGAAGAGGAGCTTTTTCCCTGGATGGCCGTACATCCACGCCAGAAACATCCGGAGATTCGCAAACTTCTGCCATTCGTCGCCCGGCATTTTGGATAACAACGAACGCTTGCCGTACACAACTTCATCATGGCTAAGCACCAGAATGAAATTCTCTTGGAACGCGTAGAGCAGCGAGAAGGTGATGTTGCCGTGATGATAGCGCCGGTAAATCGGGTCGACGCTCATGTATTGCAGGAAATCGTGCATCCAGCCCATGTTCCATTTGAAACCGAACCCAAGCCCGCCGAGGTAAGTCGGACGCGATACGCCGGGCCACGCAGTTGACTCCTCGGCAATAGTGATGATTCCGGGGAAACGCTCGTAACAAATTTCGTTGAATCGTTTCAAAAAATAGACGGCATCGAGGTTCTCGCGACCGCCGTAAACGTTTGGAATCCATTGGCCGGGTTTTCTCGAATAATCGAGGTAAAGCATCGACGCAACGGCGTCCACGCGCAGCACATCGATGTGATATTTGTCGAGCCAGAAGAGCGCATTGCCGATGAGAAAATTGCGCACTTCGTTGCGGCCATAATTGAAAATCAGCGTGCCCCAATCCTGTTGTTCGCCCTGGCGCGGGTCCATGTGCTCGTAGAGATGGGTGCCATCGAATTCGGCCAACGCGTGGGCGTCCTTTGGAAAATGCGCAGGCACCCAGTCCATGATGACGCCGATTCCGGCCTGATGACATTTATCGATGAAATACCGGAACTCGTCAGGTGCGCCGAACCGGCTCGTGGGCGCATAATAATTTGTGACTTGATAACCCCACGAACCTTCGAATGGATGCTCCGCGACGGGTAATAACTCGATGTGCGTGTAACCCATTTCGAGCACATAGGGCAATAGTGTCTCGGCAAGTTCGCGGTAGCTAAGCTGGCGATTTCCCTCTTCAGGTTTGCGACGCCATGAGCCCAGATGCACTTCGTAAATGCTAATCGGACTCTGCGGCCAGTTCTTCGTCCGGCGCGCCTCCATCCATCCGCCATCGTCCCAAGTGTAACGTTCCAAGTCGTACACCAGCGATGCGGTCGATTTGCCGTGTTGATTGAAAAATGCGAACGAATCGCTCTTGAGCAATAACGCGCCGGTCTGAGCTCGGATTTCAAATTTGTAGTGCGCGCCCTGTTTAATGCCGGGCACAAATAACTCCCACACACCGCTGCCAATGAGTTTGCGCATCGGATTGACCCGGCCATCCCAACTGTTGAAATCGCCGACGACGCTCACCCGTTGCGCGTTGGGCGCCCAGACTGCGAAATAGACGCCTGCCGCATCGCCGATCGTCCGCAAATGCGCGCCGAACTTGTCGTAAATCTTCCAGTGCTGCCCTTCGGCGAAGAGATGCATGTCCACTTCGCCCATGATCGGCCCGTACTGATAAGGATCGCGCGTGACCTGCTGCGATCCGTCCCAAGCGGTGAGACGGAGATGATATGGGACATCCCGGTTTGCGCCCGGGACAGTCGCACAAAAGAAACCGTCCTGATGAATTCGCTCTGCCGCGATCGGTTTCTCCGCTTGTCGATCCAACAGCATATCGACCGCGCGCGCGTCC
>CATPBS010000272.1 GCA_955652715.1 uncultured Candidatus Udaeobacter sp. | reverse complement strand
GCTGTAACGTTCGATTGCCATCATCTCGGTCACGCGCACCGTGCCAAAGTCTGCGACGCGGCCGACATCGTTGCGCGCAAGATCGACGAGCATAATGTGCTCTGCGCGTTCCTTGGGATCAGCGAGGAGTTCGGCGGCATTTCGTTCATCTTGCGCAGCAGTGACGCCGCGCGCGCGCGTTCCTGCGATTGGGCGAATCTCCATGGTGTCGCCGATCAACCGGACATGCATTTCCGGCGAACTGCCAACGAGTGAAAAATCATCTCCGAATTTGAGACAAAACATGTACGGCGAAGGATTAACGAAACGGAGACAGCGATAAAAATCGAGCGGTTCGCCCCCGAAGTCGGACTCGAACCGCTGTGACAAAACGACCTGGAAGATATCGCCGGCGCGGATGTAATCCTTGGCCCGTTCGACTGCGAGTTCGAATTCCTGCGGCTGGAAATTGCTGTGAGCTACCTGGGCTTCGCAATCTGCTATCGGAACAAGCGGAAGATCGGCAGATCTAGCTAGCTTGCACATGACGGCCTCGATCGATTCAGCCGCCTGCGCGTAAACTTTTTCGAGCGAGCCATCCTCGACGAATGCGTTCACCACGATCTTCAAGCTCCGCAGCCTATGGTCGAAAATAAGGAGGCTGCTTGTAATCATGAAGACCGCCTCGGGCAATTGGAGTTCATCGCGCTGCGCCACGGGAACCTTCGGTTCGAAGAAATGGATCGCTTCGTAGCCGAGAAAGCCGACAGCGCCGCCAGCGAATCGCGGCAACTCAGGACGTGAGACAAATTCATAACGTGCCATCAGCTTCCGCACCTCATCGACCGGGTCGCTGGTCATTTCGAATTGCCGCTCGTTTCCGTGCTCAGCTACTCGAAACTCGCGGCCATGGCACTGGATGATCACGCGAGGTTCCACGCCGACGAACGAGAAGCGTCCTGACACATCATTTTTTTCGGTAGACTCAAAGAGGAAGCTGTAACCGCCGCGATCGAGTTTTCTAAATGCTGAGACTGGAGTTTCTCCGTCTGCCACGAACTCTGCGAAAATGGGAATGACGTTGCCGCGTTTCGCGAGCTCGGCGAATTCGTCCAGACTCGGATTGAGTTGCGCTCTCATTTAGTTTGGCGCGAGGCCAAGGAATCGCGCGAGGATTTTCTTGCCATCTCGAGTGAGAACGGATTCCGGATGAAACTGCACCCCTTGCACTGAGAATTCACGATGACGCAGCGCCATGATTGCTCCATCGTCGCTTTCAGCTGTGATTTCGAGACACCGGGGGAGTGAGGTTCGCTCAACGACCAGAGAATGGTATCGGCCGGCTTCAAACGGTGTCGCTAAATCGGAAAAGAGTCCGCTCATGTTATGTGTGATCATTGATGCCTTGCCGTGCATGAGCCGGGAAGCGCGCACGATTTTTCCGCCATACGCTTCGGCAATGCATTGATGTCCCAGGCAAACACCGAGTATTGGAGTCGTTGCGCCAAACGACAGGATGACGTCTTTACTGATTCCAGCTTCGCGCGGGGTGCACGGACCGGGGGAGATACAAATATGCTTGGGCGCTAAGGCTGCGATTTCATCCAACGAAATTTCATCATTCCGTTTAATGACGATCTCACACCCAAGCTCGCCGAAGTATTGGGCAAGATTGTAAGTAAAGGAGTCGTAATTATCGATAACAAGGAGCATCGATCTGAGCCTGTCAGTTATGCATGTTCTCCCTTCGACTCTCCCTGACACACCGGAGCAGCAACCTCGCGGATAGCGCGAACTTCTGTGATCAGTTGTGCATATTCCGAGGGAGTTAACGCCTGTGCGCCATCGGAAAGGGCGAGCTCGGGCTGGTTGTGTACTTCCACCATAAGACCATCGGCTCCCACCGCCACCCCGGCACGGGCGAGGGGAGTAACCATATAAGCGCTGCCCGTGCCATGTGATGGATCCACGATGACGGGCAAATGAGAGATTCGTCGGATCGCGGGCACGGAGGCCAGGTCGAGCGTGTTACGCGTATGCTGAGCAAAGGTGCGAACACCCCGTTCGCAAAGGATTACGTTGTAATTGCCCTCGGCCATAATGTACTCGGCGGCGAGCAGCCATTCCTCCAGTGTTGCGGCCATTCCCCGTTTCAAGAGCACCGGCAACTTCGATCGGCCAGCCTTCCTTAGGAGCGAAAAGTTCTGCATGCTGCGAGCGCCGATTTGAATGACGTCGCCGTACTGTTCGATGAGACTGATATGAGGCTCTTCGAGCGCTTCAGTAACGATCTTTAATCCAAATGTTTTGCGGATCTCCGCCATGATTTCCCAACCCTTCTCTCCCAAACCTTGAAATGCGTAGGGAGAGCTTCGAGGTTTCCATACGCCGCCACGAAAGAAACGCGCACCGCTTTGCTGCACTGCTTCTGCTACAGCGAAGGCCTGGTCGCGACTCTCGATTGCACACGGTCCCGCGATGATCGCGAGTTCCTTTCCCCCGATGGTAGCATCACCGACGCGCACGATCGTTTTCTCCGGACGCAGATCGAGCGTGATCAGCTTGTACGGTTTTGTGACGCGAATGACTTCCGCAACTCCGGGCAGATTTTCAAAACGCCGTCCGTCGATGGGACCCTGGTTTCCGGTGGTGCCGATCGCGGTGCGCGTGGCGCCGGGCATCGGATGCGCGCGCAAGCCGATTGCTTCGATTAGGTTGACAACCGCATCGATCTCGCGCGCGCTGGCACTGGGTTTCATTACGATCAACATATCTTCGAGAAGGTTTGGGTTATTTTCATGGGCACAGACACATTCTCCCTAGGAAGAGAGAGACAAATCAGCGTCCCGTTGAGAAACGGTCGCTTCTTATCGCCACCACACGAGCGCCGACGCGAAGACAGGCCCGCTGCTATTTACTGCCTGTTTGCGGAAAAGGATTCCAGCGCTCATTGCCGACTAGTATAACCGCGATCTTACCGGTGTCGATCTCTAAATTTCGTGGCGATGGCCTTCTGAATCGTATTCGTAGGTCTTGCCATCTTCTTCGTCGCGCGTGGTCTTGTGCGAGCCATCGCAGAACGGCTGGTTTTTCGAAAGACCGCACATGCAAATCCAGATCGATTCCTGCTGCGGTTTGATTTCAAACGGCCGTTGGTCCGATTTCAAAACCTTACGCATGAGATCAAATTACGGTGTCACAAACTCGACGCAACAGAAGTTGCGGCTCGTGTGTAGCTTCTTCCATTCTGAATACGGTCCATTGAAACTTGGGTTCGGCGGATCGGGCAAAATGCTGATGAATTCGAGCATATGGCTGTCAGGATCTCGAAAATAGATCTGGGCCGATGGCATCCAGCCAATCACCGTAGGCTCCTCCGTCTTCTCGCCGCCGAACCCGAAGACGTCGATCTTGCGCTCGCGCAACTTCTTCAATGCTGCGAAGAGTTGATCAAGCGAAAGAGCGAATGCGACGTGACAGTTGGCAGTTACTCCTTCTTTACTTCCGTAGGCAGTGTTCGGCCCCCACAGTCCGATCATCGCTTTCTCTTTCTTGTCAGCCCATAGGAACACGATATCGCGGCTCGGATCGCGATAGGCAAAAGGTAGCCCGACGATCTCTTTGTAGAAGTTCTCGGCGATTTTTGTGTTTGCGACCGGAAGATGCGTTTCGTAAAGATGCGCAGTCGCGCCGTGCGGCGAGACTTCGTTTTGACAACGGCCGCACAATAGAAAATCGGCAACCGGCGTGAGACAGATCGGCGGATATTCAATCTCTTCTGCGCTGGCCAGCACGCGACGGATATCGGGATCGATTGGCGGTGCCGTTCGATGAGCCTGCCACGCGTCTTTGCTTGGCCACTGTGCGTAGGCATACCACGTTCCGTCTTCTGCCTGGTGCAGGCGCGAACCAAGTCCGCCCCGCTGCTCCATGGTGAGCAGCGTTGCGCGTTTCCAAGCCGCAACGTGCTGCGCCTCGAGACCGGAACGAAGTTTCCAGCGGTACAACACGCAGAAACCGATTTGCCGCGGCTGGGTCTCAAGCACGCGACAAAACTACCGCCCTCGATCAATGCGGCAAGCGGCCACCTAGGCCAAGGCTAACAGCTCGCAAGCGGAGCACTTGCCCTGCAACGTTTGTTTCGGCTAACTTTCGCACCATGCATCCTCAAAAATCTTCTTCCCTCTTGCTTTTACTCCTGCTCTTTCTCTCACCGAAAAATTTCGCCGCTGCGCCCATCCAGGAGCGCGCGGATCGTTTTCTCGCACTCGCTAACTCGGGATATCAAGCGCTCTATCGAGTGAACAGCGAAGCGCAATGGCTCGCCGTCACTGATGTGACGCCCGAGCATGATGCTGCTGCTGAAGCGGCCGGCAAAGCTTACGCAGCATTTAATGGGAATCCGGCAGTTATCAGCGAGGCGCGCGAACTGCTGACGCATCAGAACGAATTAAACGAGCTGACGGTCCGCCAACTAAAGCAGCTGCTCCTCAATGCGGCAGAAGGACCGATGACGAATCCCGATCTTGTTGCGAAACGCGTTGCTGCGGAGACGAAGCAGGCGTCGATCCTCAACAGCTTCAAATTCAAGCTTAACGGCCAGCCAATCACGGCGAATCAGATTGATGACAAATTAGAGAAGAGCGTCGATCTCAATGAACGCAAAGCTGTCTGGGAAGCCTCGAAGGAGTCCGGCCCGGCGCTCAAGCCGAACCTGGTTGTCCTGCGCGACCTGCGCAACGGCGTGGCGAAAGAGATGAAGTATCCGGATTACTTCGCCTTGGAGGTCGCGTCGTATGGGATGACCACCGACGAGATGCTCAAGATGCTTGAGGACTGGACGACGACGCTGCGCCCGCTTTATTTGCAGTTGCATACTTGGGCGAAATACAAGCTGGCGGAGAAATTTCATCAGCCAGTGCCGAAAAAAATTCCGGCGCATTGGATCAACAATCGCTGGGGTCAGGAATGGCCGGG
>CATPBS010000271.1 GCA_955652715.1 uncultured Candidatus Udaeobacter sp. | reverse complement strand
CCGGAAGGAGCCGTGCCGCAAAGAGGCCGCTGCGCTGCAGTGCGCTCTCGTCGGCGCCGCTCAGCGTGCCCACGATGCGCAACTGCATTCGACCCGTTTCGAACGCTGCCGCGAACGCGCTAAAGAGTAGCGCGGCGTTCTTGCGCGGTTCCGGGCCGCCGATGAAGAGCATGTAGGGCGGCGCCTTTTTAACCGGCATCGGACGCCAGAACGGCGCCGGAACGGGCGAGGCGATGGTGAACCGTTCCGCATCGATTCCGCATCGCGTCGCAATCGAGTTCGCGGAGAACCTTGAGACGGTCGTCAGAATCGACGCGCGCCGAACCGCTCGGTGGATCGGCGCTTGCTCGCGCCAGCGCGCGATTGGGTTCGGATGTGGGTAGGCAAACGCGAACGCATCGTGGATCGTCACGACGCTTGCTTGCGCAAGTTCAAACCGAATGCCATTCCAGGGATACCACGTGACGTCGAAATGTTCGCGGCGGGCTTGAGCGAGCGTTGCGTACGCATGTGCTCCGCCGCTTTCCGCAGCGATGCTCTCGAAGTCTTGGGCACGGCGAACGACAATAGTCAAGCTGAGGTCTTGGAAGGTCGAGAGCCTCTCGAGCACCGTGCGGGCGTAGCGACCCATGCCCCGACGATCGATCGCAAGGTTGAGCCCGTCGACGGCGACGCGCAGCATATTAGACGACGCTGCGGGGCACGATGAAGAGTACGGCGAGGGTAAAGCCGTTGAAGCACGCATGCGTGATCATCGACATCCACGCGTTGCCGGTTCGCACATAGACGTAGCACAAGATGACGCCGCCGGCCGCCAGCGGTACGAGCAGAAATGGGTCGGCGTGCGCAAACGCAAAGAGCGCTCCGCTGACGACTGCCGCCGGCCAGAAAGGCGCGACGCGGCGGACAGCGTTGAAGATAAAAACCCGGAACGTCAATTCCTCGACCACGGGCGCAGCGACCGCCACGACGAGCGCGAAATAGATCGCCATGAGGCGGTCATGGATCGCGCGAAACAGCGCAATCGCTTGCTGTTCGTGGTGAACGTGCGCGATCAGCTGCACGAGCTCCGAGAGGACCGTAACGACCAGGATCATTGCCGCTGCGCCGGCCAGCGCTGTGCCGATCTGACTTCCGCTTGGCGTGCGAAAGCCGAGGTCAGCGAGCGACCGTTGCCAGAGTGCTGTGATCGTGAAGAGCACGTATGGTGCTAGAAACGCGTAGCCGAAAAGCTGGCCGGTCAGCAACGCAGCAACACTCGGGTGAAGGGGATCGACTGGTCCGCGCACCGCTGCGAAAAGCAAAAACCCAACGGCAAACCCGGCGAGTGCTATCGGGATGAGGCCGACTGCGGCCAGGATCGTCCAGGCCGCCGAGCGTTCGTCAGCGCTGGAGTGTATCGGCGAGGGCGGCGAACTGCGCAAGCTCGAGTTCTTCTCCACGAATCTCCGGCTGCAAACCGATGGACCTTAGCGCCGCCGCCGTGCGCGCGCGCTCGATGTTTATCGCGAGGTGCAGGCTGTTGGCGAGTGTTTTGCGGCGGTACGCGAACGCCGCACGCGTGACCTGCAGAAGAAACGAAGGATCGCGCACCTTCACTGGGGGTTCCGCATACCGCGTGAGTCGCACGACCGTCGAGTCAACTTTGGGGCGAGGGTAGAACACCTGCGGGCCCAGCGAAAACAAGCGCTCGACTCGCATCATATACTGTATCGCGAGCGTTAAGCTGCCGTATGCGGGCGTAGCGGCCTTGGCCGCGAGCCGCTGCGCGACGTCCTTTTGGATCATGACGATAAGCTCTTCGGGCCCGTGCGGCATGAGGGCCAGTCGCAAGAGCAGCGGCGTGGCGATGTTGTAGGGCAGATTTCCGGTCACGCGCCAGCGGCGCTCCTCAGCGTACGATTGGTAATCGAAGGCCAGTGCGTCCGCCTGCACGATTCGGGCCGCTGCCAGCCCAGGGATCGTTCGCAAGACCGCAACCAAATCTGGATCGATTTCGAGCGCGGTGACGTCGGCCCGCAGGTCAACGAGCGCCGCAGTGAGCGCACCGGTGCCCGGACCGATCTCTAAGATGTACAAAGGCCCGTTTTGCGACGAACCTTCGGTGACGACTTGAGCGATGCGCGCTGCTACGGCGCCGTCGACCAGGAAATGCTGTCCCAGATGCTTTTTCGGACGCAATCCGAACGCTTGGAGCAGCGCACGAGGGTGGTCGGGCTTCAGCGCAATCGGTACACCGTAACTTCGCGCCGGCCGAACTCCATCGCATCAGAGAGCGAATTGAAGCCCAGATCGATTCGGTTGCCGACGATCGCCCCGCCGGTATCTCCCGCGATTGCGACCCCATACCCGGGAATAAACAGATGCGTCCCAAGCGGAATCACTCGCGGGTCGACCGCGACGATGCCATGCCCGGCATGCTGTCCGGTCGCGGTGTAACCACTGCAGCCGCCGCATTGCGCCGTGTAGGCCGTAGCGATCATCGAGAGAGCGCTGGCGGCAATGTACGAAGTCTTTTGCAAGCCGAATCTCGCCATCTGCGCGAAGGCCGCGTATTCACCGATGCCGCGCGCAATGACCCGCGTGTGCGGTTTACGAACGATGCGCGTTGCAATCACGCGATGTTGCGTAATACCGTCGCGCTGCGTGAAGCTAACGATCGTTTCGCGCTCGCCGTGGCTACCGCGCGCAATGATGCGCGTGCTTCCTGGCGGCAGCGAAAAATCGAGCCGCATGATCGTGCGCGGCGTGATCGGTTGCTTCGTGGAGCTCGTCCATTGTGCGATGCGAACGACACGAATTTTCTCGCCCGAGATCAAAGGATCGGCATACGGAGCCGATACCTGATCGTGTGGCCCGATGTCGATGTTTTCATTCTCGAGCAGGGTGCCGACGTCGAGGGCCGACGACGTCACCGTTCGAGCGCCTCGCGAGGTGACGATCGTGATGGGGACCGCCGCGCGATAGGTG
>CATPBS010000270.1 GCA_955652715.1 uncultured Candidatus Udaeobacter sp. | reverse complement strand
GTGCAATATACGCCTACCCCGGCGGAGTGTTTGTGGATCGTTGGGGACATCGCCGGGCGTTCATAATTTTCAACGTAGTCTCTATCATCGGCTACGCGCTGGTTTTGCTTGTTCCGCATTGGGCCGCGGTGATCGCCGGAATGTTTTTCTTCCTTTCCTGGACTTGTTTTTCCTTGCCAGCGACGTTCTCCCTGGTCGGAGCGGCACTCGAAGCAAATCGCCACTCCATGGGTGTGGGCGTTCAATCGGTCATCAAACGATTGCCGATCATGATCGCGCCATTTTTCGGCGGAGTGTTGATCGATCGATTCGGAGTCATCAACGGCGTGCGCATCGCGCTTGTCATCTCGATTTTTCTCTCCGCAGTTACAATCTTAGTACAACGGCAGTTACGCGAAGGATCCGATAATGAGGCAGAATCGGTACGAGCCGAACCGGCGTCAGGCGCGCCGCAGGCTGAGCGCTGGAATTTTTGGCGAAGCTTACGCGAGTTCAATTCGCCGATGAGGCGTTTGCTCTTGAGCGACATCTTGATCCGCTTTTGCGAACGGGTTCCCTATGCCTGGGTTGTAATCTTTGCCATGGATTACATCGGCGTCAGCGGTCGGCAAGTGGGCATTCTAACCGCCATAGAAATGGTCGCCGCTACGTTATGCATCATTCCCGCGTCGTATTACGCGGATCGACATGGCCGTGAGTCGTTCGTGGTCGTAACCTTCATCATGTTTACGCTTTTTCCGATAAGCTTGCTGATGTCGCGTAGTTTTTCGGCCCTGGTCGTTGCGTTTATCATTAGGGGTCTCAAGGAATTTGGAGATACATCACGCAAGGCGCTTATTATCGAATACAGCGACTCTGATCGACGCGGCCAAGTGGTCGGCGCGTACTATCTTGTTCGCGATTTGATAGTCAGCACTGGCGCAATCCTTGGCGCGTATCTGTGGAAACTCGGACCGGCGCTGAATTTTCTCGGCGCAGCGGCCCTCGGAGTAGCTGGAACCATTTTCTATGTGAAAACGATTCGCCATAGCCGACAATCAGCCTTGAGTGACCTAAAAAAGCAGTTGGAGATGCGGCGAAGTCGCTGGAAATAGCACGATGTCGATTTTGTTATTTCGTATCGCAGCCATGCTTTGTTTCCTAGCAGTGGCGTTGGGAGCATTTGGAGCGCATGGACTCAGATCAAGTCTCGAAGCGCACGGCATGCTGGATGTCTGGAACAAGGCGGTTCTTTATCATTTCATTCACGCGATCGCGCTGCTCGTTCTCGCGCTTTTCGGTGCGATCAATCGCAGCGCGTGGTGGCTGCTCTTTGCCGGGATTTTTGTTTTTAGTGGGAGCCTGTAC
Source organism: uncultured Candidatus Udaeobacter sp. (assembly GCA_955652715.1). GTDB lineage: Bacteria > Verrucomicrobiota > Verrucomicrobiia > Chthoniobacterales > UBA10450 > Udaeobacter. Next base: position 2,001 of record CATPBS010000270.1, on the reverse strand, counting down.
CTTATGGCGCTGATCCCGCAGGCGCGGGACTGCCTTGGCCTTGTTACTCCTGTTGGTGGCCTTTGTTTCCTTGCTGGCTGGGCGTGGCTGATTATCGCCCGAACGAGATGATTGTAGGCAACCGCCTCGGTTGCCATTTTAGCTTCGGCAGGCGAAGCGCCTGCTCTACAGCTGCGAGATAGGGTTTCAAGCGAACCGTTTTCTGATATACTTCGCACCTGATGTTCAACGCGGTTTCCGAAGCAGAGCGAGACGCGATTACAGTAATCGTCTTTATCGGGACGTTTTTTGTCGCCGTGGGCATTGGCCGGTCCTTAAAACGCAGCGCCGGTGTGCGACTCGGCCTGCTGTTTCGGCTCTTCTCTTTAATACTCGCGTTTTATGCAGCCATCGCCGTGTACGGAGTCCATGCGTCCTGGCGGCATCATGTGGGGGCAGTGGTGATCCTGTTAAGCACGGTGCTGGTCGTCGCTCTGATTAATCGCTACGTTTGGGATCTTTATTTCGAAAAGAAACGGCAGACACCGATTCCCCATTTTCTGCGTGAGGTCGTCGGCGGTATCATCTTTTTAATCGTACTGCTGTTTGTTCTGAGCTACGGCTACCATGCCGAAACGCAATTAAAGGGACTGCTGGCAGGCTCCGGCGTGGTCGCAATCATTCTCGGCTTCGCCGGCCAGAATCTCTTCGCCGGGATCATCGGTGGCATTTCGATTCAAATTAACCGGCCTTACAAGGTCGGCGACTGGTTACAGGTCCACGAGCGCTTTGCCGAAGTAATGGAGATCAACTGGCGTTCAACGCGTCTGCGTACGAACGACAACATTTATCTCGACATCCCGAACAACGAGATGGTGAGCCACGAGATCGTCAATCTCCACTATCCGACAGAAGTCCACGCGATGCGGATCCGCGTCGGAGTCGAATATAAAAATCCACCCACTCTGGTGAAGGATGCGCTTTTTCGAGCGGCTTCCACAGCCGACGGCGTCCTCGCGCAACCAAAGACAAAAGTTTTCCTGGTCGATTTTGCTGAGTCCGCAGTGATCTACGAAATCAAGTATTACATGGGCAATCACTCCCGGATCAACGAGATCAACGACGCCGTTCGCACCAACGTCTGGTACGAGCTCAAACGTCAGGGGATCACTATTCCCTTCCCCATTCGCACCCTGCAGGTGGAGCGCAAGGCAGCGCGCCCGATTCAGGAAGACCAGACCGAGGCATTATCCATCCTTCGCGAGGAACCGCTCTTCGGATGTCTTTCCGACGAACAACTCAATCATCTGGTCAAGCAGGCGCGCCTCAACTATTTCGGTCGCGGCGAACCGGTGATCGAGGAAGGCGCGGCGGGCGATTCGATGTTTGTGCTGCTGCGCGGCGCGGCGAACGTTTCAATTTCAAAAAATGGATCGACAATTCAGGTAGCGACGCTGGGCGCAGGCGATTGTTTCGGGGAAATGTCGCTACTGACTGGCGAGCCACGTAGCGCAACTGTGCGCGCCGACGGCGATTGCTACGTCATGGAAATCGGCAAACCCGTTATGGCCGAAGTGCTGCGCGGCGCACCCGGCTGCCTAGAGCAACTGAGCGAGTTGCTTGCCCAGCGAAAAATGGAAACCGAAGGGATCGTCAAAGAAGCTAAGCTCACCGATGAACAAGCGTTAAAGGAACGCCAATACAGCGCGACATTCCTGCATCGGCTACGAACATTTTTCCAGCTGTGAAAGTTCTTTTTTAGGTCGTCCAAATTCGCTCTGGACGCGGCGTAAAATGGGGTTATAAGCTTCGCGGGACGCAGTGAGCATGAGCGACGAGCGCACGAGGGATTCGTATAATTCAGCCAGGCGTTTGCGTATCCTGGTGGTCGAAGATCACAGCGACACGCTGCAAGCGTTGTCGCGTCTTCTCAATCATTTCGGCCATGAAATTTCTCTGGCTGATGGAGCGCAAAATGCGTTGAAGCTTATTGACTCCGAAGAGTTCGATGTTGTCCTGTGC
>CATPBS010000269.1 GCA_955652715.1 uncultured Candidatus Udaeobacter sp. | reverse complement strand
GCCGATGAAAAATGGCGCGACGATCCGCTGGGTGGAATCGAAGCCAACGGCACCCTCGGCGGCGAAGGTTGCGCCGTAGCCGCCGCGGCGATGGTGTTCAAGTTTTATGGCATCGAGACCGATCCGCAGCAGTTAAACTGGTTTTTAACTTCCGTTAGCGGATACACCGAGCAAGGCTGGATTTATTGGGACCGCGCGGCGTGGTTCGCGCCCGACCGCGTCCGGCACGTATACGAAGATTTGGCCTCGTATCAGATCATCGATTCGAACCTCGCGCGCGGAAATCCCGTGATCGTGAGAGTGCGCCTGCCCAGCGGCATCACGCATTTTGTCGTCATCGCTGGCAAGGACGGGTTCGACTACCTGGTGCAAGATCCCGGCGGTGGCGCTGCTAAAGGTCTCTACCCGCTGCGCGAGCTTGGAAGTGACATTGAGGGGCTGCGATTTTATGAGAGGATCGCGAATGCAAATTCGCAAGCGTCCGTGCAGCGATGAGCGTAGACTTCTTCCAGATCGCACACTGCAGATTCGCAAACCTCGAGATTCGGATGAGCTCAATTTAACCACGGATAACACGGATAACGCAGAGTCATTCTGTTGAATTTTTTACGCGACCTATGGGTGTCATGTTGCAAGCGTTTTACTGGGATTGTCCCAAAGCGGAAAATCGCGAGCATCAATGGTGGGGCTATATCAAATCCAAACTGCCTGCGATTGCGCAGGCAGGGTTCACCGCCTTGTGGCTTCCTCCCGCGAACAAGGCGGCGTGGTGGAAATCGATGGGCTACGATCCTTACGATTACTATGATCTCGGCGAATTTGATCAGAAAGGCGGCATGCCCACGTGGTTCGGGTCCAAAGCGGAGTTACTCGACCTTATTCAGTCCGCTCACGCGCTGGGACTCCAAGTGTACGCGGACTTGGTGTTCAATCATAACAGCGGCGCGGATGCTCAGGAGCTGAATCCAATCGATGGCCAGTCCCGCTGGACGAAGTTTGAACCGAAGACCGGCAAATTCCCGCGTGATTGGAAATGTTTTCACCCGAGCTACTACGAGACCTGGGACGGCGGGACTTTTGGTGACATGCCGGACCTCTGTCATCGCGCGCCTTTGGTTTATACCGAGCTCATCAGTTACGCGCGCTGGCTCTTGGAAGAGATCGGGTTCGACGGATTCCGTTACGACATGGTCAAGGGTTACGGCGGTTGGATGGTCCGTTCGATCCAGGAAATGCGCGCGCTGCGCGGCGGCGTGAGTTTCAAGCCGTACGCGGTCGGCGAATGCTGGGATAGCGAACGTACAATTGATGATTGGCTCGACGAAGCTAATGCGTGGTCGGACAATCCGGTCGGCGCATTTGATTTTCCGATGCGCTGGCGTCTGCGCGACCTATGCGACAGCTACGGGTTTAGTCTCCGCAATCTCGCCGAGCCTGGAGTCTTAGTGCGGGATCGCCCGGCTCAGGCTGTCACCTTCGTAGAGAACCACGACGTCGTGCGCAACAGTCCCATCATTAACGACAAGCTATTGGCGTACGCTTTCATTCTCACGCATGAAGGTTACCCGTGCGTCTTCTGGCAGGATTGCTTCAACTGGGACCTCGCCCAGCCGAACAATCAAAGCGGCATTGACGCGCTCATCAAAGTTCACGAACAAAATGCTGCCGGCCCGGCGCAAGTGCTCTTCGTGGATGACGATCTCTACATCATGCAACGTCCGGGCGCTGGTAATCAAAGCGGACTGATCTTTGTGTTAAACAACCGCGGCGACTGGAACGGCACGTGGGTTCAGACGCGGTGGAATAACACACGACTCGTCCCCGCCGCGTGGTGGGGACGCAACGACCTTAGCGCGCCGCAGGAAAAATGGACTAACGACTCTGGCTGGGTCGATCTCTGGGCACCGCCGCGGGGCTATACGGTTTATGTGCCGGCGTGAGCTGCAGAACGTCGCATTCGCTAAGACGAAGCGCGGCTGAGACAGCCGCCGCTACAGCAAATCACGGCATCGGAACGTCGAGATCTTTGCAGATTTTCTGCATGCGGTCGTGAGCGCGAGTGGCTCGCGCACGACCTCTGCACCGCGCAGCGATTCTTCCGCTAATTCGCGGTTCGCCTGTAACACCATTGCGACCGCTTCTTTCAAATTCTCGCGCGCTTCTTCCAGGGTCGCGCCTTGTGTGTTCGCACCGGGCAACTCTTCCACGAAGGCGGCGTAACCTTCCGGAAACTTTCGGAAGACGGCAGTTAGTTTGATCTCCATGTCGGTCTTATATAACACTAATCGAAAAATTCGCTAAGGTGCCGCGCGAATATCTAACTGGCAAAGTAGCTGCGTTGCCGGGATTCAAAGCCATCGCCAAAGTAGCGCTTCCACCACTGATCGGTCTCGTCCAGATGTCCGACTTGCACTTCATCGTCGCAGATTGGCTCTAACACCGTCATTTAATGCTTCACACGGCTATTCACGCGTTTCTTCCAGCGATTCGCCGGTTTCCAACAAACTCTTTAGACTCACTTGGTTTTGTTTTGTTCGAGACCTTTCTTCAGATCGCTCAACGCCTGAAGGCGATGGCGTTCGTATTTGCCAATCCAACGTTCGTAGATCTCATGCAACGGCATCGGATTGAGATAATGCAGCTTCTCGCGCCCGCGCCATACGACAGCGATGAGGTTGGCTTTTTCCAGCAACACCAAATGCTTGGTCACAGCCTGCCGCGTCATGTCCAGCTGCTCGCACAATTCGCTCAACGTCTGCCCATTCTCCTTGCGCAATTCATCGAGCAATTTTCTGCGACTGGGATCAGCCAGCGCTTTAAATACTGCATCCATCAGGCAGACATTATGCAACCAAATGGTTGCATGTCAAGGAATGAAAAAATTTAAGGAAACGGAATTCAAATGCTTCATGGCGCCTTACGCCCTGCCGTAAAGCTCGCACCCTTTGGTCGAGCGTCCGCTGAAAACATCTCGTATGTTGCCGGCATGAGTTTTCTGGATCTTGAGCAACTGCCGTTTAAGGGAATGTCGTATGAGTTCCACGGCGAAAAACAAGGCGCGCCGATTTCGGCTTACATCGTCAACGCGAAACCGGGTCAAGGCCCGCCGTTACACACGCACCCCTACGTTGAGGTTATCTTTATGCTGGAAGGCCGCGCGACGGTAACGATCGGAGATCAAGTGCGCGAAGCGAAAGCCGGCGACATCGCGGTCGTTCCCGCGAACACACCGCACCGCTTCGTTAACTCCGGAGATACGGTGCTTCGTCAAATTGACATCCACGCGAGTCCAAAATTTATCCAGACAAACCTCGAGTGAAGGTTACCGCGGAACACGCGGAGGCCACTGTTCAGCAGTTCGTAGTCAGTAGTCAGCCGTCTGTGGTCGCGAAATCAGGTGCGCGTCGGCGACGATGAATGACGCGTGATGTCCGGACTCGATCGAAATGAGCGAGCCCGATTGAGTAAATGAATTTAGGGCACCCGGAAAATCTTTCCTGTGTATGGATCTTTCACAGCGGACCCGGGAGCAAAAGCGCTGACATCGATGTAACTTCCCTCCGGCAAATAAGGACTTGTGACCATGCCTTTCTGGCCTGGGACCGGAATTCCATAGGGCATATCTCCTTTTGCCTTTTCCGCAGGCGCGGCTGAAGCCGGCAGCACACTGGCAGTAGACTTCTCTTCTTTAGCAGCTTTTGATGGCTCTGGGAGTGCACTTGGCGTCGCCTCGGCGACATTTGATTCCCGGGAGGTGGATCGCCGGGAGGACCGCGTCTTCTTGGTTTGCTGCTGCGCCGGCCGAGGTTGGAAAGCATTCGAAATTGACTGGCCAACTTTCTTGAAGAAATCTCCTACCGGATCGGCGTTTGCCGACCATGCGCTCAAAAAGAAGAGCGTGACGGCCAGCAAGGAAGTCCATCGCGAACGAATAAGGCGATTGATTAAGTTATCGGCGTTCAATGTGAAGCCGTGATTGTCCGCCAGGATTGTGTGCTAAGAGAAGAAGATTTTCTCTGCACCAGGGGGTGAATGACGCTCAATTGTCATTTCGCAATCGCGAACGACAAAATCGCGTCGCTAACAATCGATTCCTAACTGAAGAGTTCACCGCGGAGCTCGCGGAGGCCACGAAGGAATCTGAAGATTGGTTTTTCTCTGCACCCTCTGATCTCTGTGGTAGAAATTCTTCGAAATATTCGTCACCCTTTGTTTTGTTAATTCTCTCTCTTGCCTTGAAGCTCCGTCGTTGCCCACACTTCGTCGTGGCTACCTCATGACTTTACCTTCTATGTCGCTCACCCATTCGCTCCATTCCTGCTTTCTAATTCCTACTTCCTAATTCTTCCCTCTTACCTCCGTGATGCACTGGGTCGTTTTTCTTCGCGCGGTAAACGTCGGCAAAGCCAATCGGTGTCAGCCGGCCCTGATCGCCAAGCAGTTGTCGAGGTTCGGTGTCGTAAACATCGGCGCGGTTGGCACGTTTGTGGTGCGAGAAGAGGTCAGCGAATCCGCTCTCCGCGCGGCGATCGCTCGGAAGTTGCCATTCAAATGCGAGATCATGATCTGTCCCGCGAAAGAGATTGTCGATCTTGTGCGCGAAAAGCCGTTCGCACGACAACCGTCTGGCCCGGACATCACACGATTCGTCAGCGTATTGGCTAAACCACTTCGCGCGACCATTCCCTCCGACTCACATCAAACATCAAACCTCAAACATCAAACATTCGAGCTTCCCCTCAGTCTGCCCTCGGATGACGACTGGCTGGTGAAGATTATTGCGATCCAGGACCGATTCGTCCTGGGTTTGTATCGTCGGCAGATGAAAGCGATCAGCTACCTCGGCAAGATCGAGAAGCGCCTGGGTGTGCCGGTCACCACCCGCAATTGGAACACGATCGAAAAAGTTGTGGGTATCCTTAGACAGGATTCACAGGATTGATCGGGCCAGTGAATGCCGATATCATTGAACCGTGACCGCGCAGCAAATTATCGAAGAGATCAAACGCCTTGATCCGAAAGATCAGCTGGCCGTGATCCGTTTTGCGTATCAACTCGACGCTGAGCGTCAACTCAGCGGTCAGGAGCTGGCGAAGCTGGCTGCGCGCATGACTGAAACGGATGATGCTGTCGAAGCGGCAACGATTCGCGAAGCTATCGTTCGCGGCTTTTACGGCGCGCAAAAGTCTAATGCCTAAAATCCGGCGGCATAATCTTCCGCCCGTGCTGCTCAATCATCTGCTCGACCGAATCCGCTCGCGGTAGATCTCTGCTGAACAACTCGGATTGCTCGCCGAGTGGCTCGATACTGAACCTGAAGTCCCGCAAGACAAATGGTTCAAGCGTTTTTCTGAAATGATTGTGTGTGGCGAAGGCGAGCTGGTGAAAACCTTTCTGACTGCAAATCAAGCTCCCACGGGCTCAGAGCTTTTCTGAATCTGGTCAGTCGCGTGCCACGCCGCCGCGCCGTTGGGAGAAAGCGGATCAACTCTCAACTCTTCCAGTCACGTTAGCGACCGGTCAGCTGCTCCAGCTTTTCAGGATATCGAGCGCCTTCCACCTTGATCTTTGATGCCGCACTTTCGATCTCACGAAGATCGTCAGACGTAAGTTCGATTGCAGCTGCTCCGATATTTTCTTCCAGTCGATGCAACTTCGTTGTACCGGGGATCGGAACGATCCACGGTTTCTGAGCAAGCAACCATGCAAGCGCGATCTGAGCAGGCGTCGCCCTCTTTCGTTTTGCGATCTCGCCAAGTAGATGAACCAACGCCTTGTTCGCTTTTCGAGCCTCCGGCGTAAAGCGCGGGAGCGTGTTGCGGAGGTCAGAACTCTCGAACGTGGTGTTTTCGTTCATCTTTCCCGTGAGAAAGCCCCTGCCTAGCGGACTGAATGGAACGAAACCGATTCCGAGTTCCTCGAGCGCCGGTAATATTTCCTCTTCGGGCGCTCTCCACCACAGCGAGTATTCGCTCTGCAAGGCCGTCACCGCTTGGACTGCGTGTGCGCGACGAATCGTTTGCACTCCTGCTTCGGAAAGGCCGAAGTGCCTGACCTTGCCTTCCTGAATCAATTCCTTCACCGCTCCCGCCACGTCTTCGATTGGCACGGCGGGATCGACACGGTGTTGATAGAACAGATCGATCACATCGCTCCTGAGT
>CATPBS010000268.1 GCA_955652715.1 uncultured Candidatus Udaeobacter sp. | reverse complement strand
GTGCAAGTGGACGGTCTGGCAGCGCGCCGTCTTGCGGCTTCGGGCGGGTCAAGACAGCGGCTGGTCGGCCCCGGGCGTTCTAGCGGCCTTGTTACGTGACAACTCGCGCAGATTCACCCTGCGTCGAATTCGACGCAGGGTGTCCCGACTTCTGCCTGATGACCAGCGAGTGATGCTCGTCGAAAAGAATTCGCGGCCCACAGATTGAAAAAGATGCCGAAGAGCGAATGAAAGCGGGACACCCTAGTAAGGATTCCGTACGAGGGTCTGGCCGCGCTTCAGAGCGACTCGCGGTCTTGCTCCTTGGCGCCACCGCTAAACGCGTTCTTGCTTATTTCTTCCCAGAGCCGTTTCACCTCCGGGTCCGACAGAACAAATTCGCATTTCTCCTCGTCCCAGATCCAGTCGAATTTGAGGCCCGACGCCTCGGCCAACAGGCGCAGGCGTTGAATGGTTCGCATTAGGGTTGGCGATTGCGGCTTTGATTGTAATGATGCGTTGGAAAGTAGACATCATTCCCGTGGTGATCGCGGGTGGAATCCTCGGGTTGCTCTACAAGGCAACTGGTCTCTGACCTTTGCGAACCTGGTACTCCCGCCAGATCAAGAACGCGACGATCAGATCGATGAGATTCAGCGCAATCAGCCAGAGCGAGTGAGTGAAGAAAAAGCGGTAGGTTTGGTACGCGATGAAGGCACCTAAAAACCAAAGCGACACTACGTACGACCAGAGCCGGCCGCCTAACAGCCCTGCAACCAGGAAAACTTTGATCAGGCCGTGGACAATAAGATAGCTGCTAGCGAAGAGCTTCGTATCTGCCCCAAGCTCTTGAACAATGTGCTGGAGCAGTGTTGCCACGCGATCGCTTGGATCTTCCGCCAGTTCAGGAGCGGTCAAGAGGATGACGAACGCGTTCAATCCAGATTTAGGGATTAAGAGTAAGAGTAGCCCGCCGATTGTCTCGACGAGCCCGGCGATTCCTTTACTCCAAACGCTGAGGAGGAAGAGTCTGTGCTCAATCTTCCGCTCCAAACCAACTGAGTCGCGAGAAGGCATGGATTAATGACCGCGTGCGGACGCGGGAATTTCTGCGTCGGCTGCAGTGGGCCCGCCGAAAGAGAAAGAAAAGACCGCGAACACTTGCACCGCGGGCGTGTGATCACTACAGCCGATGAGCGGCGAGAGATCGAAACGCACTTTCTTCGTTGGGCGCCATGCTAATGTAGGGCCGATTGCCAAACCCTTCGTTGTGCCGCGAAAGCCGGCAGTCTCGCCGCCGCTTCGGTATTGCATTTCAAGTCCTACCTCCAGTTTTTCTTCCGGTAGAAGAACAGGCACTTCGATGCTCTGAGCGAATCCGGCGCTTGTAGATTCTCTGCCGCCAAAGTCCCGATCCACAAAGATGTTCATCGCCCATTCGATCAGATGCGGAAAGTCGTGCGAGATAAGGAGAGCGATTTCACCGGAATCTGGCAACGCATTGCTGAGACCAAATCGATATTCGGCCGAGATCGCGGGGTTGAGCGGAAGCTTATTCCAGTTAGCGAGCGCGTAACGCCCCTCAAGAGTGAAGCTGCGCTCGCGGGTCTCGCCAGCGAAATGCTCAACCTGGTTTTGTACGCCAACAGTGAAGCGCGCAGGCAGCCCCATTTCGATCTCCTGCCGGAAAAGCTGACTCGGCAGGCCGTGACGAAATATACTGCCCTCGTATCCACTTTCGAGTTCGAAGCTGAAGGGCGAAAGCACGTACGATTTTGTGAGCGTAGAGATGCGACCGTGAGACAAGTCGGGCGGCGCACCGTAGGCGGTGGGTAGTTCGTTGGCCTCAGCGCTTACGATCACCTGCCGATTCTCGATCTCCTGCGCGTTTGCGGTGGTGGTGGGAAACAGCAGAGTTGCAAGCGCAGCGCGGGAAAGCGTGCAGAATGAGATTCTCATTGGCGGCCGTGAGCACTTACTTTACACGACAGCCGCGATACGCCATTTGGCGAGGCAGGTAAATAGACCCTCCAGCAAACGGTGACCTCGGTCTAGGCGGCTGACGTTCCAGACAATAATGCTTGTGACTGTGCCCAGCACCGCACCTCCGGCTACGTCCGTCGGATAATGCGCACCTACATAAATTCGAGCGAACCCCTGCAATACGGCCAACAGAAAAAGCACGAAGCCAACCTTCCGATTAACCTGCCAAACTAAGGTGGCGACCGTAAAGGCAAGCGTGGCATGATCACTTGGGAATGAGGGGTCTTGCGTGCGATCGACTAACAGATGAGTTGGATAGAGGTCGTATGGCCGGAGTCGCGGGCAAAGGCGGATTAGCATTTGCCCGATACCCAGTGCGACAAAGGCTGAAATCGCTGACAGAAAGGCTGCTATCTGGTACTTGCGCTTCCACGTCAGCCAAAGTGCGACGAGGACAAGAGCATAGATGAACGGCAATCCCTTGGCGCACCAAAACACGATTCGGTCCGTTATGGCGTTGCGTGCGGCAAGTCCGTTGATGAGTTGAAAAAGCTGAACGTCCATAAACGTTCTTTAAGATGAGTTGTTTCAAAAGCAATGCGCTCAAAGCGCGACTTTCATCACGGTTTGGTTAGCGCGTCAACGAGTGAGCGCTGGGAAGCAACGCCAGACGCGGCGCGAGGGGCAGCCTGGGACTGGAACGAGCGCACACGCAAACCAGCGCCGGCCGAAACGGAGGGTGATGCGGCTGCCCAGACGGACGGTGAAACGGGGACGCTGAATCCAGGTGACGCGCGACTGGCGGCCGAGAGAAGACGGCGCCAGCGGACGTGGAAGCGCAGCGGGCTGCAGCCTCAGCG
>CATPBS010000267.1 GCA_955652715.1 uncultured Candidatus Udaeobacter sp. | reverse complement strand
ATTGTAATACCGCTGAGTTCAAGTCCGCCCCAGGGGGTCACGCTCATGCTACGAATTCCCAGCGTGGTGCCGAGGCGGCGGCTGAGTTCCTGCTGAATCTTTGCTTGTGTGCCTTGCGATTGCACATACAAGTTCACGCCGAGCAACACAATCGCGCCCAGCGCAATCATCACTCCTAACAAAATCAGCGTAATCCGACGCAATTTTTGCACCCTGAGACGTTACGCAGCGCGACTTTGAAGAAAAGATCAAAGCCCTCCGTTACTTTTCTGTGTGACTAATACCGTTGTCATTCTCAATCCGGTCGCAGGCAGTCCCGAAACGTTTCGGGATTGGCAAGAACGCGTCGAATCAGTTGCCTGCGGCTGCCCAATTCGCATTACGTCGCACGCGGGCGAGGCGGAAGCGCTTGCCCGGAGCGCAGTTGGGGAGGGCTTCGCGCGAATTATTGCAGCAGGCGGCGATGGGACCGTTAATCAGGTGGCAAACGGACTTGCGGACAGCAACGCCATATTAGGTCTTCTCCCGCTGGGCACAGTAAACGTTTTCGCGATGGAGCTTGGGCTGCCGTTGCACAATCTGGAGCTTTGCTGGGACATCATCAACAGCGCAAACATCCGTCTGGTTGATCTGCCGAGGGCGAATGGAAAATGCTTTGTCCAGCTTGCCGGCATTGGGCTCGATGCACAAGTCGTGAAGGAAACCAGCCTCGCGTTTAAGCGCAGTTTCGGGCCGCTAAGTTATCTCATCTCCGCAGCACAGGTTGCGGCGCGGCAACCGCCGAAGCTGTTTATTGAGTCGAAGAACGCTCCTGTGGGCGAAGGATCGTTCGTCCTCATCGGGAACGGGCGCCTTTATGGAGGACCTTTCCCATTTTTCAAGCACGCCGTTATGGATGACGGGTTGCTCGATGTCGTCTTGTTCAAACGGCTCGGCTACTTGGAAATCATCAAATATCTCCAAGATGTTGTATTCAGCTCCGACATCCGCGTTCCCGAAGTTGAATATTTTCAAACGCGGCGCCTCCGCATAAGAAGCGACCAGGACGTTCCCCTGGAGCTCGATGGCGAGTTGGCTGGCAACTGTCCGGTTGATTTCCAAATCCAGAAAAAAGCGCTGCGGGTTCTGGCACCACTTCCGGGGTCATAGCCCAGCGCGACGCTGCTGATTGGTCTTTCCATCAAATCACGTGATGTTTCGCACGATGGATGGGGAGAATACTTGGATTCGGGAGAAAGCGGCGGCATCGCTAAACTGCTCGCAGATCGAAACCACTCTGGTCCAGCTCAGCGAACGATGGCCAGCAAACGCGATGCCTCTTCTGCGGGTCATAGAACAATTCGCGCTGGGCGAACCTGCCCTGCTGCATCTCCTGGCGGTTTCCAGCATTTGCGCGACCAGATTGACACAAAATCCTGAAACGCTCATGTGGCTGTGCCAGCCTGAAGTATGCCTCGCTTCTCGCGGGTACGCGGAAATGTATAACGATCTGCGGGCTCTCGCGGCGGGTGATTCGATCGCAAAACAAGGTTTTGCGCCGCTTCGTTTCTGGAAAGGGCGCGAGATGACACGTGTTGCCCTTCGCGAACTTGCAAATGTGGCGCCGCTGGAAGAGACCACCGGTGAGCTCTCACAAATCGCTGAGATTTGCATTCGTCGCGTATTCGAACATTGGAACACCGAATTGCGGAAGCGGCATGGTTCACCCATGGCGGAATTTGTTATTCTTGGCCTCGGAAAACTCGGCGGCGGCGAGCTAAATCACAGCTCAGATGTTGATCTTCTTTTTCTCTATAGCGAGGAAGGCCAGCTCACGCCGCACATTTCCTATCACGAGTTCTTTAACCGGCTGGGAAAAAGAATCCTCGAAACGTTTTCGACTCCGCATCCGGCCGGTTCACTTTTTCGGGTCGATCTGCGCCTGCGGCCGGAAGGGTCGGCACGCCCGTTGGCTCGATCGCTCGAGAGCATGGAAAATTACTACGCCGGGTTCGGCGAAACCTGGGAACGGCTTGCGCTGATCAAGGCACGCGGAATCGCCGGTAGCCGTGAGCTGGCTTACGAATTCCTGCGACAACATCAGTCTTTCATTTACCCGCGGAGCACGACACCCGATTTGCTGGATGAGATTGCAAGCATCAAACACCGGATCGAACGCGACCTTGTTGGAACCGAAAAGCTGGAACGCGACGTAAAACTTGGACGCGGCGGCATTCGCGACATCGAATTCATCGTGCAGACGCTACAGCTAATCCATGGAGCGCGTCATCCATTCCTGCAGGAACCGAGTATGCTCAAGGCATCGCGAGCACTTCGTGAATTGGACCTTCTTCCAAGCTACGAAGTGCTGACATTAGACAAGACATATCGATTTCTCCGTCGGGTGGAGCATCGTTTACAGATTGAGGCCGAGCAGCAAACGCACGTTGTTCCACGCGATGTAGAAGCTTTGCGACGCCTCGCACTTAGCCTTCGTTTTTCCTCCAGCGAAGATTTCACCGCAGCGTTGCAGGAAAGAATGCGTGCTGTTCGGCCGATTTTTCAACGCATCATCTCGAAAAACCCAACGGCTCCGGGCGAAATGTCCGAGGCGAATGATTTAGAAATTT
>CATPBS010000266.1 GCA_955652715.1 uncultured Candidatus Udaeobacter sp. | reverse complement strand
GCCCGACTCTGCCGTCCTGCCCCAGCACGAGTGCGGGCTTTTCGGCGTGTTCGGTCACCCTAAAGCGGCGGTTTTGACCTATTACGGTCTGTTTGCCTTGCAGCATCGCGGGCAGGAGAGCGCGGGGATTGTTACGAGCAACGGTCCAGGCACAAGCTTTTTAATGCACAAGGACATGGGTCTCGTTTCACAGGTGTTTGGTCAAGAAGAACTGGCGAAATTGAAGGGGACACGGGCGATCGGGCATACGCGTTACTCGACCACAGGCACCAGCACGATTAAGAACGCGCAACCGTTTGTGGTCGATTGCGTGCGCGGTCAGATGGCAATTGCACACAACGGCAATTTAATTAACGCCGACATCCTGCGCGATGAGCTCGAAGGGAGAGGCTCGATTTTCCAAACCACCGCCGATAGCGAAATCATTTTGCATCTTCTCGCGCAGCCTTCAGAAAATGGCGGAAATGTCCTTGCGGCATTGCGCCGGATTCAGGGCGCGTTCTCGCTGATCATCATGAGCGAACGGGAGCTGATCGCAGTGCGCGATCCTTTTGGCTGGCGCCCACTCGCGCTTGGCAAGCTCGACGGTGCTTATGTGCTGGCTTCTGAAACATGCGCTTTTGATCTGATCCATGCGGAGTTCATTCGCGAAATTGAACCTGGCGAAGTGTTGATCATCGACGAGAACGGATTGCGGTCGGAACGGCCCTTCCCGGACGAGCGTCCCGCATTCTGCATGTTTGAATATGTGTATTTCGCGCGCCCGGACAGCATGATCGGCGGTGTGAACGTCGGGAAGGTGCGCATGGAGATGGGACGCGAACTGGCGAGAAAATTCCCCGTCGAAGCCGACATCGTCGTGCCGGTACCGGATTCGGGAAATTATGCCGCTCTCGGTTTCGCTCAGGAACTACAAATTCCTTACGCCCACGCTTTCGTCCGCAATCACTACATTGGGCGCACATTTTTGCAGCCGAGTCAGCTGATCCGCGATTTCGATGTGCGAGTGAAGCTGAATCTGATCAAGGAAATAGTTGCCGGAAAACGCGTCGTGGTTCTGGACGACTCCATTGTGCGCGGCACCACCTCGCGCGCGCGTGTGGTGAACCTTCGCGAGGCCGGAGCCAAGGAAGTGCACATGCGCGTGAGTTGTCCGCCACATCGGTTTGCTTGTCACTATGGCATCGATTTTCCTGACCCTGAGAAATTAATCGCGAACCAGATGTCGATGGACGACATCTGCAAATATCTTGGCGTTGACAGTTTGGGTTACCTCGATGTCGAAGGCATGGTGCGAGCGACAGGAAAGCCACTGAACACGTTTTGCCTGGCTTGTTTTACCGGTGATTATCCCCTGCCCGTCGATCCGGCATTGGACAAATTTATCATGGAACGACGCGAGCAACGTGCCAAAGCGCTGGCAGATCAGGAAGCGCACCCGACGTTGTTCGCGGATTTGAAGTAGCAGCTTGCCGCTTTTTTGTAGGGGAAGGCGTTGCCTTCCCGAGGGAAGCTGACAGCTTCCCCTACAGAAAATGACAAGAAAGAAAAAGGCATACGCGCGCGCTGGCGTGGATGTGGATCTTGGCAACCGGCTGAAGCGACAAATTCAGTCGCTCATGAAGGAAACACATGGTCCACGGGTCCTCGGCAAGGTCGGCGGTTTCGGCGGATTGTTCCAAGCGCGCTTCCCTGGAATGCGCGAGCCGGTCTTGGTCGCAAGCATTGATGGCGTCGGCACCAAGTTGAAGATCGCGTTTGCGCTGGACAAGCATGACACCGTCGGCGCGGATTTGGTAAATCACTGCGTAAACGACATCGCAGTCTTGGGCGCGCGTCCGCTTTTCTTTATCGATTACATCGGCTGCGAAAGACTCAAGCGTCGCGTGTTCCAAGAATTACTGCGGGGCATTTCTCGCGCCTGCCGATCCGCGGGCTGCGCGCTCCTCGGTGGTGAAACAGCGCAATTGCCCAGAATGTACCGCCCGGGTGAATATGATCTCGCCGCTTGCATCGTTGGCGTGGTGGAGCGTGGTAAAATCGTTGACGGAAAAAAAATCCGGCCCGGCGATGCAATTCTTGGCCTTGCGTCGAATGGGTTACATACAAACGGATACTCGCTGGCTCGAAAAATTCTTTTCGGCAAGATGCAGCTCAACGTCAGTTCACGCCTGCCGGGTTCGGCGAACACCGTTGGCAAAGAGTTACTGCGCGTGCACAAAAATTATCAACCGCTCCTGGCAAAAATTCCAAACCACATGATCAAGGGTCTTGCCCATATCACGGGTGGCGGTCTTGTTGACAATCTTCCGCGGATTCTGCCTCCAAGTTGTGATGCGGTAATTGAAACAAAAAGTTGGAAAGTCCCGCGGATTTTTCAAATCTTGCAGCAAAATGGAAACATCGGTTTTCGGGAGATGTATCAGGTTTTCAACATGGGCATCGGGATGGTGGCTGTCGTCGCGGAGCAAAATGCAGGCCGCGCGATGTCGATCTTGCGCGCGAAACGAATTGGTCGGATCGAACGCGGATCAGGAAAAACCGTTTTAGAATTGTAGGGCGTCCGCCGCGGCGAACGCCATTGGGATTTATGGCAGCTGCGGCGATGCAGGATCAGTCACATTTACCTGCACCTGAAGTTCGGGTGTCGAGTCAGTGCTGGCGACTTTACCTCGGCGCATTACACGTTGGAGGCCAGCGCGGTGCGCTGCAAGATCGACAAGCTCCGCCACCCGCGACTTCAGCAAACGCGCTCGCGTCCACAGGAACAACAGAAAGAGCAAGTACGGAACGATGAACCAAAGATCAACATGGGAAATGTTGAGCTGGCGATAGATCAACAGACTCACCGCAATAAGATTAAGAATAACGGTGGTGGTAACCAGCCGGTTACGAAGCCGAACACGCGTTAGGCATTTCGCATTGCCGTGGTATTCCGTAACGGTTTGAAGCGCTATGCTCCACCAGAAATTGCCGTAAATTTGAATGTCCCACTCATTCCACCCGCTGTCGGTGGAATAGCGCCAGCCTTCTTCCTCGAGCAACTGGAACATGGCGCCTAGCAAATAGTGACGGTCCCGGCCCTGCTCGCTCCAAAAAACACGGCGACCCAGACTCCCTGCGGAGCGGACGCGTTCCGGCAAATGCTCGTGTTTCCGAATCACGTTCGCCGGTGTGCGTTTGAAGCGTAACCAGGTAAAATATCGAGAAAATCCGCGCACGAGCGGCTGGGCAAACGCCAGGAGCATCACGAGCAGTCGTGCGCGAACCGTGTCGAATTTGGGCTCAATGGGAGCGCGCACCATGTACGAAAGCGCCACACAGAGGGTGCCTCCCAGCATCAGGTAAGGGACAATGCGCAGGGCAGGCAGAAAAATTCCCAGACCAAAAAGGAAAATCGTCAGGGCAAACCATTCAATACTGCTCAGGTATGCGGCTACGTCTGATTGCGGCGCAGGGTAAATGGACTGAAAAAATCCCTCACCGAACATTCCGTGATAAATCACCGGGCGGTTAACAAACCAACTGAAGCGCGGCGTCCCGTAGATTTGGCCGCGCCATTTCGCAGTGCCAGTCGGCCCAAAAAAAATCAAGTGTTTAAATCGGAGCAGCGATTCTGCTTCGCCGTAGCCATCCTGCTGTTTCAAGAAAGCGCGAAGGGTAAAACGTCGATAGTGCCAAACGATCGCGGCTGGACTGAAAGCAATCACCCACCCGGCCTGCTGGACTCGCCAGCAAAAATCGACGTCATCTCCGGCTTTATGATATTCGGGATCGAAGCCGCCCGTGCTCTCAAACGCCCACCGATAAAACGCCATGTTACAGCCGGGAATGTGCTCGGCAATTGTATCAGTAAGCAGAACATGACTCGGACCGCCGGGTGCCGCCGCAACACATGCTTGAATCCAATTTTGCGCCGGCGGCGTGATGTTCGGTCCGCCCACTCCGGCATAATCGCCGCTTACAAGAGTGCCGATCAGGTAATACAGCCAATCCGTATCTGCCATACAGTCAGAGTCGGTGTAGGCGAACACTTCCCCTTTGGCAGCGGCGGCCCCAGTGTTCCGGGCGTGGCTCAACCCATGATTGCTCTGATGAATGTAGCGCACCTCCGGGAATTGCGCTGCAACGTAGGCTGTGTCGTCGGTCGAACCATCATCGACCAGAATGACTTCATACGCGGGATAGTTCAGTTTACCTAATGAATGGAGACAGGCCGCAAGAGTGCGGCCTCCGTTGTACGAACAAACAATTACCGAGACAAACGGCACCCGCGGCAGCGGGCGATGAGGCAATATGGAATTGTTTCGCCCCAGTTTTTCCTCAAGCTTGTAGAACGCCTTCTTTGGTTTGCGCTCCCGCGTGACTATCCCAAACGCCCAGTCTGTAATTTCCTCGCCGCCGGTAAACCATTCGTCGGTCCAGGTAAAAAAAAATGTTCCAGCAAGACCGCATTTTACCACGCTGTCGATGTGCCAACCGAGCATTTCGGCTTGTTCGTCCTGCGAATGCCGGATCGTGTCCATGCCGAATTCCCCAAGGATAAGCGGATGCTCGCCGGTGAGATTTTGGAGCCGCAGCAGATACCCCTCGAAATCGCGCTGGTTGTGGAGGTAAACATTGAAACAGCAAAAATCGGCATTCTGCGGCAGCAGATATTCGGTTGGTGGATACGTGGCATAGGAAAAGAGGGCATCAGGATCGATTGCGCGTCCGATCCGGATTAATTCCTCCACGAATTCAATTACGCGACGCGCCCCGAGCCAACGCGCCATGGTGCTGGAAATTTCATTGCCAACCAGGTAACCGAAGATTGCTGGATGCCCTGCATGTGCGGGCATCCGTCGTCGAAGTGATGGAAACAATGAAAAACCGGATGATCATAAGGCAGCTTCTCCAGCTTCCCTTCGGGGAAGATTTTCGCAAACTCTTCGCCGGCCATCTTC
>CATPBS010000265.1 GCA_955652715.1 uncultured Candidatus Udaeobacter sp. | reverse complement strand
GTCTGGCGCCGGCGTCCGCACCCGAATCTCCGACGATTTCCTCTGGCTTCCCTTTGTTACTGCGCACTACGTCCGCACCACTCACGATGCCGCGATCCTCGATCAAATAGTGCCGTTCCTCGAAGCCAAACCGCTCGAGGCCCAGCAGATGGAAAGCCTCTCGATTCCGGTCGCTTCCCGCGCGGCGGATACGCTGCTTGAACATTGCCGCCGCGCGGTCGCGCGCTCCGCCACCGCCGGTCCGCATGGACTCCCGCTGATCGGAGGTGGCGATTGGAACGACGGCCTCAATCGGGTTGGACTCGGCGGTAAGGGCGAGAGCGTCTGGCTCGCTTGGTTTGAAATTTGTGTCCTTAGAGATTTTGCAGAATTGCTCGCCCTGCGCGAACTCCACGAGGAGGCGCAGGCCTGCTGCACCCGCGCCGTCCAACTCGCACAGACCGTTGACGCTCAAGCTTGGGACGGAGCATGGTATCGCAGGGGATATTTTGACGATGGCACGCCTTTCGGATCCAGGGAAAACGCCGAAGGCCGCATCGATTCGCTCCCGCAAAGCTGGGCTGCCATTTCCGGCGCGCGCGACTCGGATCGCGTAGAGGTCGCGCTGCGATCGCTGGAGGAAAACCTTGTCCGTGCAGCCGACGATCTAATCTTGCTCTTAACTCCGCCTTTCGACAAAACCACCGTCGACATTGGTTATATCAAAGGTTACCCGCCCGGTGTGCGGGAAAATGGCGGCCAATACACGCATGCCGCCACCTGGGTGGCCATGGCTTTCGCCCGCCAAGGGGATGGCGATAAAGCCGTCCGACTTTTACGGATGCTCAATCCGGTCGAGCACGCCCGGGACGAGAAGGATTGCGAACGCTACAAGGTCGAGCCGTACGTAATACCGGGGGACGTTTATTCGTTGGCCGGCCACGTCGGGCGCGGTGGCTGGACGTGGTACACGGGTGCGGCGGCTTGGACCTATCGCGTCTGGCTCGAAGAAATTCTGGGATTCCAACGCCGCGGTGACACGCTCACGATCGATCCGGTCATACCGAAGGATTGGCCTGGCTTCCGTTTGCGATACCGTTTTCAGAACACCGTTTATCGCATCGCGGTCGAGAACCCAGAACACTGTTCCCGAGGTGTCACGCTGGTGGAATTGGATGGAGTCGCAGCGCCCGACAAACTGGTAACTTTGCGTGACGACGCGCTGCCTCACGAGGTACGTGTTGTTTTGGGAAAATCACGATGATGAATTGATTCCGAAGCGCGCTCGAATCTATATAGTGCGGCAATCAACGGTCTTGTACCGTTGGCAGCGCCGCAGCGCCTTGTTGGATCAGGGAGTCGAGCTTATTTAGGTCAATCGGCTTTACCAGGTGATGCTTGAATCCTGCCTGGTAACTTCTCCGAATATCGTTTTCCATGCCGAAACCTGTGAGAGCAATCCCCAGAAGCGGCTTGGAGTGGAGCTTCTGCATCAGATCGATACCACTCCCGTCGGGCAAAGCCAAGTCGCTGATCAAAACATCAAACTGCCCCGTTGCGCTTAGATCGACGGCAGATTGAAAGTTGAGCGCTGATTGCACATGATAGCCGCGCCGCCGAAGTAAATTGGTAAGCGAGCGGTTTGTATCTTCGTGGTCTTCAACCAGCAGGATCCGCATGGGCTGGCGTTCCCGCAGCCTCGGTGAAGCCGCTGGGGCGATTTGTGCTTCCGCTTTTTCGCGGGTCGGAAAAACCAACGTGAACTTCGAGCCCCTATTTCGGCCGGCGCTTTGCGCCGTGATTGTTCCCTCATGCGCTTGCACAAGCGCTTTGCTGATGGCCAAGCCGAGACCCAGTCCGCCAAGTTGTGTCCGGCCACCTTGTTCGAACGCATCGAAAATTCTCGGCAGCGCTTCCGCCTCAATTCCCAGGCCGGTATCCTCGATTTCGACACGCAGTTGTCCGTTAGAATCGTTGCTAGTGGTAATGATGATTTGCCCATTCGGTGGCGTAAACTTCACCGCGTTGTTTATCAGGTTCCAAAAGATCTGCTGCAGTCGCGCCGGGTCTGCTCGCATATGCACCTTTTGTGCACCGAGGTTGAGCGAACACGTCAGATGCTTGCGATCGATCTCCGCCTGACAAATCTCCAGGGCATTTTGCAGCAACGTGTGCGCATCAACGACTTCAAAGTTCAGCTGCACCTTCCCGCGATCGATTCGCGTCAGGTCGAGCAAGTCATCGATCAGCCGCGCCTCCAATTCCACGTTCCGGCGAATCATTTGCAGCGATTCACGAATGTCCGCCGGCAACCCCGGCTGGCTCTCCAATGCGAGTGCAGAGGCGAGCACGGGCGTTAAAGGTGTGCGTAATTCATGGCTGAGCATGGCGAGGAATTGATCTTTCGCCAGATTCGAGCGCGCCTTTTCCTCGAGCTCCAGATTTGTCTTCTGCAACTCCGCCGCGAGCGATTGCGACTGTTTGAGCAGGTTTTCTGTTTGCGTGCTGGCTTCGATCGTATTGAGCACAATGCCGATGCTCTCTGTTAATTGATCCAAGAACGCCTGGTGCGTCGGACTGAATCGCTCAACCGACGAAAGTTCCATGACCGCTTTTACCTGGCCCTCAAAGAGAATTGGCAGGACCACGATGTTCGTCGGATGAGATTCGCCCAGGCCGGAACTCACTTTCGCGTAGTTGCTGGGTATATCTGTCAGAAGAATGCTACGTTTCTCCAACGCCGCTTGTCCCACGAGGCTCTCACCCATTTTGAAACGGTTCCTTGCGCCGTTTCCTTCCTGGGAAGCGTAGCTTGCCAGCAGCTTAAGCTCCGATTCTCCATTGGAGTTATCGATTATATAAAAAGCGCCTTGCTGCGCTGAAACCAGCGGAGCGAGCTCGGATAGGATAAGTTTGCCAACTGTCAGGAAGTCGCGCTGTCCCTGCAGCATGCGGGTGAATCTGGCGAGGTTCGTCTTGAGCCAGTCTTGCTCCTTGTTCCGCAATGTGGTGTCCCTCAAATTGCGGATCATTTCGTTGATGTTGTCTTTGACGAACGCAACCTCACCTTGCGCTTCCACCTGAATCGAACGAGTGAGATCACCCTTGGTCACTGCTGTCGCGACATCAGCAATAGCACGCAGCTGTGTGGTCAAATTTGCTGCCAACCGATTGACGTTATCCGTCAAATCCCGCCATGTACCAGCCGCGCCTGGCACATTGGCCTGACCGCCGAGTTTTCCTTCCACGCCCACTTCGCGCGCCACAGTCGTAACCTGATCGGCGAAGGTGGCGAGTGTATCGATCATGTTATTGATCGTCTCGGCAAGCTCGGCAATTTCGCCCTTGGCTTCCAGGAAGAGTTTGCGTTTCAAATCGCCGTTTGCGACCGCTGTCACGACCTTGGCGATGCCACGCACCTGATCAGTCAGGTTAGAGGCCATAAAGTTGACGTTGTCAGTAAGATCTTTCCAAGTTCCTGAAACGCCTTTCACCACGGCTTGGCCACCGAGCTTGCCTTCCATGCCGACTTCCCGCGCCACGCGAGTCACTTCGTCGGCAAATGACGAAAGTTGATCCACCATCGTGTTCACCGTGTTTTTCAATTCGAGAATTTCACCCTGAACATCGACGCTGATCTTCTTGCTAAGATCGCCCGTGGCAACAGCAGTCGTTACAGCGGCGATGTTGCGCACCTGTGTTGTGAGGTTGGATGCCATGAAGTTGACGTTGTCACCGAGATCCTTCCATACGCCTGCCAGGCCGCGCACATCAGCCTGGCCGCCCAATTTACCTTCGGAACCGACTTCGCGCGCCACACGAGTAACTTCCGATCCGAACGAACGCAGTTGGTCGACCATCGTATTGATTGTGTCCTTTAGTTCCAGAATCTCGCCTTTGACATCGACGGTGATTTTCTTGGACAAGTCGCCCATTGCGACGGCGGTGGTCACTCCAGCGATGTTGCGAACCTGCGCAGTAAGATTGGACGCCATCGAGTTCACAGAATCGGTGAGATCTTTCCAAGTGCCAGCCACACCAGGCACGCCCGCCTGCCCACCGAGCTTTCCTTCTGTGCCGACTTCGCGCGCCACGCGCGTGACTTCTGCAGCAAACGACGAAAGCTGATCCACCATCGTGTTGATGGTGTTCTTTAGCTCGAGAATCTCGCCTTTGACGCCTACGGTGATCTTTTTGGTTAGGTCGCCGGTGGCAACTGCCGTAGTGACGCCGGCGATGTTACGGACTTGAGCAGTGAGATTGGACGCCATAAAATTCACAGAGTCGGTCAAGTCCTTCCACGTGCCGGCAACACCTTTCACATCGGCCTGGCCGCCGAGCTTTCCCTCGGTGCCAACCTCGCGCGCGACGCGCGTCACTTCGGCGGCGAACGAGCGAAGCTGCTCGACCATGGTTTTGATGGTGTGCTTTAGGAGGAGGATTTCGCCGAGAACGTCGACGGTGATCTTGTAGGAGAGGTCGCCCATGGCCACCGCGGCGGTGACATCGGCGATGTTGCGGGTGCGGTCGGTGAGGTTCTGGTTCATGGTGTTGACGTTGTCGGTCAGGTCCTTCCAGATGCCCCCGACACCCTTCACGTCCGCGCGGCCGCCGAGCTTGCCCTCGGTGCCCACCTCGTACGCCACGCGCGTTACCTCGCCGGCCTGCGCGTTGAGCTGGTCCACCATGGTGTTGACCGTGTTCTTCAGCTCCAGGATCTCGCCGCGAACGTCGACCGTGATCTTCTTCGACAGGTCGCCGTTGGCTACAGCAGTAGTGACCTCAGCAATGTTGCGCACCTGCCCGGTCAGGTTGTTCGCCATGAGGTTGACGTTATCG
>CATPBS010000264.1 GCA_955652715.1 uncultured Candidatus Udaeobacter sp. | reverse complement strand
TCCAGTTCGCCCGATTGCGCAATCGCGTAAATTTCTGAATTGGACGCGGTGGAGATTTGCTCAGAAAATTCGCGCAACCGCGACGCGTCCGCTCGATCGCGGGCCCGCCTGGCAGCAGCTTCCACCAAAGCCGTGCCTTCCAATGCTTCGCTTCGCAGTGCAGAAATGCCGGCCTCAAATTTTTTTGCGAACTCGCGTTGCCAACTGCGAAAAGTATCCGTCCACGCTTCGACGGTGTATTCGTGAATCGCCTCGTCATAGAGCGTGCACACCCCGCGCCAGCGATCGTTATCAACAAAAATCATTGGTGTTTCCCGCCACGCGCGTTTTCCGACAACGCGCCATTTCAGAACGGCCGCCACTGCGTCGTGTCCATCCTTAAAAATGTCCGCTTCAACGACGAGATCTTCATCAATGATTCGCTTTATCGGATAACGCCCGCCGTCGATGAGCGGCTGCAGGTTCTCTATCACAACTGAGGGAAACGCCTGAGCCATCGACGATCAATCAACCGAGATTCACAAGCTGCGAAAGAGCAAATCGATCGGCTTTCCTGGCGATACCGAACGTGTATCGATATAGCGGCGGTTTGTAACGGCGGAGATGCGCGCTGCAAAACCGCGCTTTACAGCGGCGAAATTACCGCGTTCCACCTCGCGCGCGCCGCAGATGCAAATTTGTTTAGAGCGCGAAGTGGAAAGCGCACTCGTAGAGACCTGAGTTGCGATTCACTTGGCGGCGCACACGCGTGCCCAGCACGGCTTCGAACATGTCCTGCTCGAACCGGCCGGTGATCGGGTAATGCTCCAGCAGATTCATGATTGGAGAGTGACACTCGAGAATTTGGGGGCCATCATCTTTGTCGTTGATGAATTGGGCCATGTAGCCTTCCCCATCTCGGACGTGAGCGAGCCATTTGGCGCGTTCCGCTACCGTGTCTCCCTTAGCTTTGGTTTTGAGCGCCGTCGTCTTCTTTTTGAAAATGTTGTAAAGGAGCTTCTCTGGCGCGTTCGGTCCGTAGATTTCCTGGGCCGCCTTCAACAGGTCCAGAGTGAATTGATGACTGTCGGCCTGAAAAAGATCATGGCTCCGCCGCGTCAGACGATAGACCATCTCCGGTCGGCCCATTTTCTGCGGGCGACGCCACGTGTCCAGATAACCGTCGCGGTGAAGGGTGATGCAATGCTGCTTGATCCCCATGTAGCTCATGTTCATTTTGTCCACGAGCTGGTTGACGGACAATCCCCTGGTGCGCTTGAGCGAGTTAATAATCTCGAGCCGTTGAGTGCGGCCAATTTCTGAAATTAAGCGTTGGTTCATAGGATGGCTGAAGTGACAATTGAGTGACAAAAAAGTGGAGTGCGGACTTTACACGCCGCAATCTTTAATACGCAAGCCTAAAATTTACACAATGACCAAAGAGAAAAGAAATTACAAAAGCGGCGGCTAGGAACCACGGGGCCGTGGGGCAAGGAATTGACTACTGCCGCAGTTTTCAGCTCGATAGGAAGAGGATCACGCCACGGTGAACGCAGGATCGTAGATCTTGACCTCGCTTAAGGGTGCGGATTGGGCGGCCGCAGAGCTCATTTGGCGATAACTACGTCTCCACTCTGAATTGGGCGCGGCAGATCGGCCCACTGAATCGTGACGTTATTGAAGTTCACCGGAATACCGGCGCACATCAAGGGGTCGGGCTTATCGCAGACGTGGAAGTGAAGATGCGGTTCGGTTGAATTGCCAGATGAACCGAGTTTGCCAATCACGTCGCCGCCTTTCACTTGATCTCCAACGTGCACGCGCACGCTGCCCGATTGCAAGTGCGCATAAAGCGAATATTCGCTCATGCCGTGATCGATCATGACGTAGTTGCCCGTGATTGCGGTTGCGCCTTTGGCAAGTCGTTGCCCTTGCTCTTTCTGTAGTCGCGCGAAGTATGCCTCCTGGGTTTCATCTGGGCGTTGCATTGCGGTTGAATCTTCTGTCTGGTCGTTAGCGGCGCTAACGACGCGACCGTCGGCCGCTGCAAGGACATCGGCGCGGTACGCATAATAATCTTCGAACCGCGTACCGTCGCCTTTATGGCTCAGACCGCTCTCACCCACTTTCGCGATGTCGAGCGCGAACTCTTCAGGAACGGCCCAGCGGTGGCCCGTGTGAAATGAAGCTCCGTAGCCGACGTACCAAATACCTCGTAGCGGGAAGATGTATTTGTTTTTCGCAAATTCAGATTTGATCGGGATTGAGCCTGTGAGTTCCGTGGCATGGCTGTCGAGGTTGCCATGCACGCGAATACGCAGCATGTCGCGCGTGCCGCTGAATGCGAACACTTGTGATGTGAGGAGAAGCGCTCGATCTCGATCCAAAATCGGCCCGGCCAATTTGATCGACGGCGCAATCAAATCTGTGCCGCAGAATTGAAACGTCACCTGCTTGAGAACGCCCGCGGCCTGCAGTTTCGCGCCGCGATCAGCGATGCGCTGGATCGCCTCGCGATCAAGCTTTCGGGACTCGACCACGCGATTCGACTGCAGGAGTTCGATGTCAATGTTATCGATCTTGAATGGCGCGCCGCCGTGATTGATTACGGCGGCATTCTGCAGTAAAAGACTTTGAAGTTCGCGCCGACTTTCCAGCGGATAAGTCCGAACCGCTGACGCCGGACAAAAACGGATTTCAACCGATTGAGGTGTTTCCGCAGTAGCGCTCAGAAGCGACAGCATCACACATATGGCAACAGAATATTTCATGAATTCGTTTGCCTCTCTCAGGGCAATGTTGAGATGCGGCAACAAGCTGCCTCAGATTCAACAACCTTTTCCTGAAACAGTCAGAGATTGAACTCGTTCGTCTCCCGACTCTCTCGCCGCTACCCTCGCGGCATAACCGCCATGTCGCTCGTTCCGCTCGCTCCATTCCTCGACGGAGCCTATTCTGAGCGAAGTCGAAGGACTCGGAATGACGGAAGTTACGAGTAAAGATACTCGTCGTGATATTCCCGCTGTGGCGCGAACTGGACGTTCTCGTTTCCGGTCTCTGGGTACTCGAAGATTTTGCCTTCGTAATTGCGGATCACGATTTTTTCGTTGTCGTGATACAGGATATAGCCGGGATTAATAGGCACCTTCCCGCCGCCACCAGGAGCGTCGATGACGAATTGCGGAACGGCATAGCCAGTGGTGTGGCCGCGGAGGCCCTCGATGATCTCGATCCCTTTGGCAACTGAGGTGCGCAGGTGCGATGATCCATTGATCAGGTCGCACTGGTAAATGTAATAAGGGCGCACCCGGCACATGAGGAGCTTGTGCACGAGCGTTTTCATCGTCTCGAGGTCGTCGTTCACACCGGCGAGGAGCACGCTTTGGTTTCCCAACGGGATGCCGGCGTTCGCAAGACGCTCCAAGGCTTGCTTCACCTCAATCGTCAACTCGCGCGGATGATTGACGTGCACGCTCATCCAGAGCGGATGATGTCTCGCGAGTATCGCGCACAACTCAGGCGTGATGCGTTGCGGCAGAAAAATCGGAACCCGTGTGCCGATGCGGATAAACTCGATGTGCTTAATCGCGCGCAATCGCGAGAGTAGCTTGTCGATCTTGTCGTCGCTGAAAATAAGAGCGTCGCCGCCGCTTAAAAGCACGTCGCGCACTTCAGTGTGCGTTTCGAGATACCGGTAAGCTTCTTCGAAATTTGTGTGCAATTCCTGTTCCCCTACGCCGCTCACTACGCGGCTGCGGGTGCAGTAGCGGCAGTAACTGGCGCAACGGTCCGTCACCAAAAACAGGACTCGGTCGGGATATCGGTGCACCAACCCCGGCACCGGCATGTGTGAATCTTCGCCGCAGGGATCTGCCATGTCGTATGGCGAAGTCCAGGTTTCTTCTATCCTCGGAATAACCTGACGCCGGATTGGGTCCTCCGGATTGTTTCGTGGCACTAGGTTAAAAAAGTGCGGCGTGATTGCCAGCGCGAGTTTGTCGCCCGAGAGCAAAACCCCGCTTCGCTCCTCATCGCTCAGATTGATGTGTTTTTCGAGTTGCGCGAGGGAGGTGACCCTGTTTTGGAGCTGCCATTTCCAATCGTTCCAGCGTTCCGGCGCGGTCTCCGGCCAATAGCCTGGCGCGTGAGAAAGGAACTCTTTTCCGTCCCCTTTTTCTGATGCAAAAGTGATCATTTGTTATTGAAAAAGCTAAGGCCCTTAAATATCGCGTCAACGCAGGCACTTTTGAGTGCGCAGCGCACAACGGAGTTCCGGCTGCAACCGCACCGCTGAAGGAAATCGTACGCTATTTTCCGCCGAGCACGCTTAGCTCCCAGCGATAACCGTCGGGATCATGGAACCAAAGTCCCATGTTTTTCGATCCTGCAGCTTCCGGGCCGATTTCATCGCCCGGATCTTCGATGTCGGCGCCGATACTCTTTAAATGCGCGAGCGCTTTTCGCAGAGTCGCCATATCTGGCAGATGGAATGACATATGATCAATCGTTTCGGGTGACGGCTTTCCCTTGAATAACGCGATCGTGACGTTGTCGTTGCCGACGGCGACGCCATTTTCGAAGTCGAATTCCTTGCGTAATCCCAGCGCGCGCTCGAACCATTTTGCGCCTTTCTTCGGATCGCGCACAGCTAGACCAAAGTGACCAACCTCCCCGAGCGTGAAGGGAACTCTCATGCGAATCGTTAAATCGATGGCCTAGGTTGGCTCGGAACCGTTTCGAAAAATGAGCGGTTCCATGAAGTGTCGGTTGAAATCTTCCAGTGCGTCACGCGGTGTCGATCCCAGTCCACTGGCGCCCGTTCGCAGCTCTGACCCGATAAAGGCCAGCCAGACGTCCCCAACCATGCCCATTCTCGGCCGCAGCCGCGCTGTGGGACTGTGCGGGTGATTCTCGAGAAATTCCTCTACGTCCTCCTTTATCACAGGCGGAAGTTCTTCAATTGCAAGCGAGGTCACACTTCAGGAAACGCGCATGGTCCCCATTTTGGCCTTAGGAACTCTAAAACAAGAATGCGAAACGACGCGACGCCGGTTGCGTTTCGCGGAAGCGCAAAAAGAATTTAATATGCGCTAGAACGATCTCAATGGCGTCCCCAGACCATGGCGACCGAAGTCGTAAGGCTGCCGCCCATGTTAAACGTGAGGAATTTCCGCACGTTCTCGATCTGGCGCGCGCCCGCCTGTCCGGTGAGCTGCTGATATGCTTCGAACACCTGGCGAACACCGGTCGCCCCTACAGGATGACCATCGCCAATCAGGCCGCCGCCT
>CATPBS010000263.1 GCA_955652715.1 uncultured Candidatus Udaeobacter sp. | reverse complement strand
GGCGTGCTCGCGAAGTCGGTGATGCACGAACACATCACAATCTTCTGGACGATTGTGCTCGGCATTATCGGCTCGATCATCGGCGGGTGCGTTACCCACATGTTTTCGCGCCCGGCCAACGAACGATATCATCCGGCTGGCCTCATTTTTTCCACCTTGGGCGCGATCCTGGTTCTCTTCATTTGCTACAAGCTGAAGATTCATTTTCCCAAGGTCTAATCTCGCATTCCGATAGAGGTAGTAATTGGTCTTTAGCATCGGATGCGCTCGAAAATCTCTCCGTTCACCTGGGTGGGCATCGCCTGGTTAGGCCTCGCATCGAGTGATTCATCGCGTCCACTTCGGTATGCCGCGAAGGTAGATGGCGCAGGGGCAACAACACGCCGTGTTGCCCTAACAAGTCGGTGACGAGGATGGGGATTGATTCGAAGTTCTAATGCTCTGAGAAAGAAAATCTACCCACATCATGAGGTAATGCGCTTCCTTCGAGAAACTGCCTAGAGCGGGCTTCACATAGATCCTTACCTCCGAGCGGCAAGCCCGGAACACCACCGTGCAAGTCTGGGCAGTTAAAGAAGGACTTGGGATTGGAAGTGAGTTCCGCCAGACATGCTGCGCGGCTTGCGCGGCTAATAATTTTCGAGATCATGAGGTCCTTTTTTGTTCTCCGTCGTTATCCGGTGCGAATCGCTTCAAGATTTGTTGTTCCCACTAGCAATTTTTCGCGCGTTACTACAGGAACTTCGGCGACCTTTGCGTCGAGCATAATTTGCTCCGCCTCCGCAACCGTCTGATCTTCGAAGCAATAGACATTGTTTTTTTCCACTTGTGTTTCTACCGGTTCTGTCTTCGGGTCGTGCCCCAAACCACCCACCTTCTGGTTCATTTCGTTGCTCGACACAGCACCCAATAATTCCCCGCGTTGATCGGTTACTAGCGCCGAATCGATTCCCCGAGCCTGCATTTCGCCTAAACCTGTCTGCACAGAAACCTTGCCCAGAACGGTCTTCGGGGGCTCGATAATGTCCTTGACTGGGCGGGCGTCGAGATTCGCATCTCCAGCTGGGTTAGGTTTTGTTACTAATGTATTCATATTTTACCTTTCTGGAGTTAGTTAAAGCCATCTCGGTGCATCGCGCACACCGCTTATTGTCAGAGTCGACACTAATCTTGTGCACGTTGAGGAACAGGCCGATGGAACACGTGCCTGAGCACGAGCAATTGCTGGTCGTGACGACCGGGATGCAAGTTCCGCTTGCAGCCCGTGTGCGGCGGAGTCGCTTAACGAACGACGGGTGCGCCGCTGACGTGCGGCGTCCTCAAGAGAAATGAGCGGTCCCCGATTATCCTCTCACAACGTAGTGGCCGTGAATCCAGACTCTTTGCCCGTTGCGCCGCACCCAATGTCCCGGCCTCCAGACGTAATAGGACCGGCCCACATAGTAACCCGCACCGCGATTATAATAGGGCCGATCACCAATCTCGACCGTGACGGAGCCTGGGTAGGCATTGCCAGGGTAACCGCCATAACCGGGTCCGTATGGGCCATTACCCCCGTAACCGGGTCCGTATGGGCCGTTAGCCGCATAACCGCGTCCGTATCCCGGATACGCGCCGTAATGCTCCTCTTCGCATCCGACAATACCGAACGTAATAGAAAGCAGAAGGAAGAGGAGGAGCACCGGCCATTTCCGTATCGGTTTCGTTCCATGGCTTGGCGGAGACGCGTTGGCTTCCGCGTAATCAACAATGTTCATCTTCATACAATCAGATACGGATTAGACAGAGCTTTCACGTGCATGAGTTTAGCCCCGAACGGTTCTTGTTCGCGACTTTCATTCCGGCCGGTTAAATCACAAGACAAACCTAGCGAGCAAAGGATAACGCCAGACTGCGTAGCACAGGAGATATGCTAAACGATCAGGTGTGAGTTCGATAGACTTTGCGAAGTCACCAAATCCATTGTGAACCGACAACTGTAGAAACTCGAAATCGGGCCGGCTCAGGTTCCGCATTTTGGTTATTGTTTCTCATACGCGAGCCGGTTTCTTCTGGCTCTTCCGATCACCCATAATCCTCCTATGAAAAACAGTGGCGACCCTAACGGGATTCGAACCCGTCAAAGCGTATCTTTTTGTGACCGTTTTCTGCTTTGCAATCAGCTTATTAACAGCTACTTATGAATCAGATGTCTTTTTCGTCAAAATTTGAAGAGGTCGCCGAAAGGCACGCAAATCATTGAAATTTGTCACGTTTTGTCACGCCATTTTATTGGGCTCCCTGCTCACGTCCGGGGTATTTATGACGACTGATCGTAACGTTGCACGACGGTTTCGGTGCACAATTTTGACAGCGAAGAGTTTTTGGGGCGAGAATAACCAGTCGTGAAAACGGTAAAGGTTAGAGTGGTTAGTAGTAGTATTCTTGCTGCCCGCAAGGCACGCCATCGTTCTGCCGATGCACGCCAGGTCGCTCGTCACTCGGCAACCCGCAAATCGATCCAAGCTAAGAATTCTTGCTTTCGCAACGCGCGAAATTATCGCGTCGCATCACATCGCTCTGCCTACGCTTACATTTGAGTGGCTGTGTCCGACTTTTCGGTAAGTGATGCACCGCGATGAGGCGCAGCATCGTCGTTCCGTGCGCGCGAGCATACTCGGGGTGTGGACATGAAAGCGGGAATTGACGAAGGTCTGGTTCCTGATGCCCGCTCGAAAATCCAAATCTTTAACAATTGTGCAGCAGCCTGCTGCACAATTGTATCGCCGATTTGTTGAGGGCATCAAAGAGCGCATCCGCACGGCCCAGCTCAAAGCAGCACTTGCGGCGAACGCCGAACTAGTCTTGCACTATTGGGAAATCGGACGGGAGATTTAATCGAAGGTGGCAGTTGACTGTGATTCCGATGCTGGCCGAAAGTTGCTGGCAATCGAAATGACGTAGAACGGACACAGCGGACGAGCTGGCATAGAGAGGTAAGCCTAAAAATGTATTTCTTTTATGTCGATGAATCTGGGTCACGCGACCCAAAAGTGACCGGCACTCGCAAAAACGGCACCACTTTCGCCAAAGAACACCTTTACGTTTTGGCCGCAGTGGGACTCTTCGAATGGAAATGGCGGCGTTTCGAACGAGCTATAGCAAATCTGAAGCTCGAGCTTATGGACAACCTCCGGAAGCTTCACCACGTCTCGCTTGACCTGGCTGACTGTGAGGTCAAATCGAATTGGCTTCGCAACCCTAAGGAGCGGGAAGCATGTAGCCAATTTCTCCATCTACTCACCGATGGGCAGC
>CATPBS010000262.1 GCA_955652715.1 uncultured Candidatus Udaeobacter sp. | reverse complement strand
GTCAGCAGCATGGTGAGACGATCCATACCGATGCCAAAGCCGCCAGCGGGCGGCATGCCGTGCTCGAGTGCGAGCAGAAACTCCTCGTCAATACTTTGCTTCTCTTCGCCTGCCTGTTCGAGCAGACGCTGGCGTTGCACCAGCGGGTCGTTTAACTCACTGTAACCGGGCGCGATCTCTGCGCCATTTATGATCAGTTCAAAAACGTCGACGAGCGACTTGTCCGCTGTGTTTTGCTTTGCGAGCGGCACCAGCTCTTTCGGGCAATGCGTCACAAACACTGGATCAATCGTCTTCTCCTCAACAAGTTTTTCGAACACATGCTGCGTCACCTCGAAATCAGCCAATTGCGGCAAGATTTCCAATTTGAATTCATTCGTGGCGCGATCGCGCCGCTGCTCGCTGGAGAGCTCGAACCAATCTTTCCCGGCAGCTTCCCGCACCAGATCGTGGTAACGCGCCCGCCGCCAGGGTCGTTTCAAATTAATGGTGCGAATAATTTTTCCATCATCGTCTCGATGCTCAATTGTTAGCGAGCCGCAGATTTTTCCGGCGAGATGACAAACGAGTTCTTCAGCGAGATTCGCCATTTTCTCGAAATTGGCATAGGCCCAATAGGCTTCGAGCATCGTGAATTCGGGATTGTGTTTTTTGGAAATACCTTCGTTCCGAAAGTTGCGGTTGATTTAGAACACACTGTTGAACCCGCCCACGAGCAAACGTTTCAGATAGAGTTCCGGCGCAATCCGCAGGTAAAGATCGAGGCCGAGCGCCTTGTGATGTGTGCTGAACGGTTCTGCCGCGGCGCCCCCAGCGATCGTTTGCAAAATCGGAGTCTCCACTTCCAAAAACCCGCGCTCCTCGAGAAAACGCCTCGTTTCACGGATAATCGCGATGCGTTTTTCGAACACTGCGCGCGAACGCTCGTTGGTTAGAAGATCGAGATAACGTTGCCGGTACCGCGCTTCGATGTCCTGCAATCCATGCCATTTCTCCGGCAGGGGCCGCAACGCCTTCGCGAGCAGTTGGAACGTGCGCACTTTCAATGTCGGTTCCCCGCTTTTGGTGACAAAACATGTTCCTTCCACGCCGATAAAGTCGCCAATATCCAGCAGGCCAAAAAGATCGATGAGCTCCGAACCAACTTCTTTTGTGTGAATATAAACTTGAATGCGTCCGGTCGCGTCGCGCAGGTCGAGGAAGTGGCTTTTGCCCATGTCGCGATGCGCCGTGATGCGGCCCGCCGCGCGAAGCGTCTCGCCTTCCTTAAATTGCTGTCGCACCTCCGCAATTGATCCGCTTACGTCAAACCCAGAACCGAACGGCTCGACGCCTTTTGCGCGGAGCGCATCGAGTTTTTTCCGCCGGAGCGCGATCAACTCATTTTCTTCGTCCATCTTTGGAGAGCGAATGTAAAGCGCTGTCGAAAAATGAACAGCATTGATGTTCGATGAGTTCAGCCGTGCGAGCTCATCCATTAAAGCGTCGAAGCGTCGCAATGTACAGGCGCGGCGACGGTCAATGTTTCAACGAATATATTAGGTTTGCCAACAAAACACCGAGGATGAGATAGTTTATGTGGCGCGCCATGGGACCTTCGTCGTAGCACTGCGATTTAAATGACTGTTAATCTGCCGGAAACCACTTCAAAGATGGAAGGACCGCTGGTGAAGCAGTTCTCCGTATTCCTGCCGAACAAGGTTGGAGCGATGTTAGACGTTGTGAAGCTGCTCAACACGCAGAACACGCATGTCGTAGCCCTAAGTGTGTCGGAATCCACCGACTCGGCGATCGCGCGGATAATCGCGAGCGATCCCGCGCGCGTGGAGAAACTATTCCGGGAAAAAAATGTTCCTTTCGGAGTTAGCGAAGTCGTGGTGGTAGAAATGCGGGAAGTCGCCACGCAACTCGTGAAACTGCTCGCATCATTGGTGATGGCGGAGGTCAACGTCCATTTCGCTTATCCGCTGCTGATCCGGCCACGTGGCTTCGCCGCGATCGCGCTGCACCTCGATGATACGGAATGCGCGTCCTCGGTGCTGAGAGGCGAAGGTTTCAAAATCCTGAGTCAGGACGATATTTCGCGATAGAAAAAAAGTCAGCCGGCGTGACTCTTAGCGCTCTAACGTGGCGCTGCCTGTTGACAGGCTGGCAAGAGCGCGGTTAGAGAAATGGGTTTATTGCGCTATGCGGACTCTTCTCTCACGCGCGGTTCAAGTCGATCCAAGCTTCCACATCGGGCTTAGCCTGATTGTGATTGTGGCCGTGGCAGAGATTTTAGCAGCAACTTCTTATTATGTCGGCCGGGCGCGCGCCGCCCGAATCTCGGGACCTGCTGTGGCTGCAGCTGCGGTACGCGTTCCCGCTCCCGCTGTTCCCTCGCGAACACCGGCGCCAGCGACCTCGCAGCCCAGGGTTTCGCCAGGCGCGGCAATCTCAAGCGCCTCTCCGTCGTTGGTGGATCAGTTACTGCGCGAAGGCGTCGAGTTGCGCGATCGGGGCGACACAACAACCGCAATCGACCGGTTGCAGGAAGCGCTGGAGAGCGAACCGAATAACGCCACCGTGCTAGCCGAGACAGCCAAGACCTACGACCTTATGCAGCTTTATGACCGCGCGAACGAAATGTGGCGTAAGCTTCAGGAAATGGGACCATCGGCTGGTGCGGCGTACGAGATGGCCGATCGACGACTGAAGCTGGGGGTGCCAACTCCGGGGGCGACGGAGTCCGGCAGCGCGAGTTCATCAGCCGACGCTGCGCCGCACAACGATATTGGCGGCAACAAGGAAGGCTCGGTCATGGGAATCAGTGAGGTCAAAACCACGGAAACGCCCGATCCCGATGCGGAGAAGAACCTGGCACTGCAGATCGGTATTAAAAAACAGCCCGGCACGACCATCGATCACAACAAAGTGAAGATCTTCGTAAAATTCTACGACACGGTTGGTGACAAGGATATCAAGCTCACCGACGCGGACGTGAATTACGAATGGCTGACGCCGAAGCACGACTGGACGGACACCAATCCAGAGGTGCTTTCAGTGAGGTACCTGCGCACGAAAACGGCGGGAGCTTCGTCTGAGTCATCGCTTTCCGAGGCCGCGGCGGCAGTTCGACCCGGTCAAAAAGGTCGAGGCAAAGGTTCTGTCGCAGAGAGCGGACAGCGGAAATACCTGGGCTACATTATTCAGGTTTATTACGACGATGAATTGCAAGCCGTGCAAGCGGAACCATCGCGGCTTTTACAGCATTTTCCTCCTTCCAAGAGTAACTCTGCACAATGACGCCGTTGTTCATAATTCATGGCGAGGCGGCATGAGCATCGCCGCAATGCGCATGCGCTGGCGAAAGCTGATGCGCGTTCTGCCGTGTGCCAGTCTACTGCTCTTTGCCGCCGCAGCAGAAGGGCAAATTCAAGTGGAACTGAAATTCAAACGATTGCAGTACATCGCTTATGAACCAGTGGTGGCGACGCTTGCAATTGCCAACCTGGCAGGGCGCGATATCGATCTTCACGACGCCGGTGGACAATCATGGCTTGGGTTCGAGGTAACCGGCAACGAGGGTCAGCCGATAGCACCGCTCAGCAGTGAAAACCCCCAGCCGCCTTTGAAAATCGAAGCCGGGCAGAGAGTCACGCGACAAATCGACCTCGCTCCGCTTTATCCCGTGCACGATTTCGGCGCCTACCATGTGCGAACGCATGTTTATTTCGTGGATTTAGGGAAATTGTTTTACTCTGGAACTCGAGTTTTCGAAGTAACCGACGCGCGGCCGATCTGGCAAGAAACGGTGGGAATTCCGAACGGCGTCGCCGCGCCCGGGCAGGTACGCACGTACTCGCTGCTGACCAATCGCTTCCCGGACCACACGTCTTTGTACGTACGCGTGCAGGACAAGGATACGGGAATTGTCTATGCGACTTATTCGTTAGGCCGAAGCATCACTTTCGAACAACCGCAAGCGGAGATCGATCGCGCCAATCAATTGCACGTGTTGCATTGTGCGGCGCCGCGTGCCTGGTCATATTCTCGAATCGGCTTGAATGGTGAACTGATCGCGCACTCTTCGTTAATGGAAACCAAAACCCGGCCTCGCCTCGTGCATTCCGAAAACGGCGACGTAGCAGTGCGCGGCGGTCTGGTCGAGACGCCCGCGCAGACCTCGCGCAGCTCGGCACCAAAACTTTCCGCCCGCCCACCCGGCTTGCCTAAAGACAACCAGTAATGCCAACAAGTATCTGCCGACTCAGTTTGTTTGCTGTGAGTTTGCTGGTTGTACTCCTGGAATGCGGCAGTTCCTGCGCAGCACCGGCCAGGCGCAGCTCTGAAAACAGCAGCTCGCCCATCACCGTAGTGATCGATGCAGGACATGGAGGTCACGATCGTGGTGGGATTCCCGGCCAGAAGGTCGCGGAAAAAGACATGAACCTCGACGTGGCGCAGCGCCTTAGAAATGTTCTGGCAGCTAGCGGGTATCGCGTAATAATGACCCGGGACAGCGACGTCTTTGTTCCGTTGCCGACGCGGGTTGCAATCGCCAACTCCTATCGCAACGCGATCTTCGTATGTATCCATTTCAACTCAACACAACGGATGGGCGCGTCTGGCATAGAGACATATTTTTACAGCCGCGACAGCTTGCCGCTCGCCTCAGCTATTCACTATTTTGTCGTTGGAGGCGCGCCCTCGGCTAATCGCGGGGTCCGCCGCCGTGGTTACTATGTGTTGCGAAGAACGAATGTTCCGGCAGTACTCGTGGAATGCGGCTTCCTTACCAACCCAACCGAGGCCGCGTACGCACAAACTGCTTCTTACCGCCAAAAACTCGCAGAAGAGATTGCTGCGGGAGTGCGCGGTCGCAATTCCGTTACCGGCGGCCTCTCGACGACGCGAGTAGCAACGAGCGAAACAGTCCCGCTCCAACCGTACATCGACCAGACGAAGGTGACGAGTTCTGACCACCGCCGATCCAAGCGCTCACACAAAAAGAGCACGCGGCGAAAGAAAAGCTCATCGAAACCAGCCGGCTCAGAAGCACGATCGGCCCCAGGAGATCCGGAGGGCTGATTGGAGCTGCCGATTTTGACTTCGGCGCAGATGCGAGCCGCGGAAGAGGCCGCTTTTGCAAGGGGAGTACAAGTCGAAGCCCTGATGGACCAGGCAGGCGCCGGTGTCGCGCACGCGGTCACGAAATTTTTCCCGAAGCCCGGCAAGTGCATCGTGTTCGCCGGAAAAGGCCATAACGCGGGTGATGCTCTGGTTGCGGCTGAACGTTTACGCCGCCTCGGGTGGAAAATCGAGGTCCGGCTTGCTTTCAAAGAGAACGATTGCAGCGAACTCATGCGGAAGAAGCTCGAAATCCTGCGCCGCAGACCACCTGAGATTTTGGGGACGACATCCCTCAGCGGCGCTACCGATCTCGGTGTGACTCTTGTCGAGCTTTGGACGGAGGTCGCGGATCAGTTGTCCGCCGCGCAGGAAGCAATTGCGGCAGAGGCGTACCTGGGCACCGCTTCTCCTTCGGTCATTCTCGATGGCCTTCTTGGAGTGGGCGCGACACCGCCGCTGCGCGAACCGATACGTGCCGCGTGCCGCTCAATCAATGAGTTGCGGACAAAAAAGGACGCCTATGTGTTTGCCGTCGATCTTCCAACGGGTCTCGATGCCGACTCGGGAAAAACAGATCGTGACTGTGTAACCGCCGATTTCACGGTGACCATCGGATTTGCAAAGGCGGGTCTCATCGCGGATGGCGCGCTGAACTTTGTAGGCAGGCTGGAAGTTGTGCAGCTGCATGAGCTGCACCCCCCGGACAAAAAGCCGAAAGAAATCATCGCCAGCCCGCCGGTTTTTCACGGACTACTCCCGAGACGTGAATACAGCGCGTACAAAAATCAATTTGGGCGCATTGGTGTCGTTGCCGGCTCGAAGGGTTTCGTCGGCGCTGCTCTGATGACTTCGCTCGGCGCGTTACGAGCAGGCGCAGGTCTGGTGGAAGTTTTTGTTCTTGAAGAAATCTACGAGATCGTTGCCGCCGCCGCGCCGATGGAAGCGATGGTCAAGCCAGTCCAATCTTACCGCGCCCTGCTCAAGGAAAAAACTGATGTTTGGGCGTTGGGTCCCGGTCTGGGAAAATCATGTGCAACTGAGGTTCTCGAACTGATTGAAACAGCGAAGCAACCGATGGTGATTGATGCCGATGGGCTCAACATACTGTCAGAGAAAACCTCAGTGCTCAGGCATTGCAAAGGCGAACGATTGGTCACGCCGCATCCAGGAGAGATGAAACGGCTGTTCCCCAATGGGAAAGAGACTCGCGCGAAAATAGCGGCGAAATTCTGCAGTCGGTTTCCAGTGACGCTTTTGCTGAAAGGGAGTCGCACCATCGTCGCCGAATATGATCGTCCGTTGAGCTATAACACGACCGGCAATCCGGGAATGGCCACTGGCGGTATGGGCGACATCCTCACCGGTGTCTGCGCCGCTTTGGTAGGCCAGGGCCTGTCTCTCTACAACGCGGCCCGAGTCGGCGCGTGGGTATGCGGGCGCGCCGCGGAAATGGCAATTTTCAATGATGGCCAAAGCGAGCAATC
Source organism: uncultured Candidatus Udaeobacter sp. (assembly GCA_955652715.1). Classification (GTDB taxonomy): domain Bacteria; phylum Verrucomicrobiota; class Verrucomicrobiia; order Chthoniobacterales; family UBA10450; genus Udaeobacter. Next base: position 348 of record CATPBS010000262.1, on the reverse strand, counting down.
GTTGTTGCCTCGCGATGTCCTTAATCATCTGGGCGATGCATTCAAGGAATTGTAGAATTTGGTAAAGGGAAAGATACGCGCCGTGAATCTCCAAACGGAAAGAACAGAGGAATACAAGCCCCCAGCCGAAGAGACAGCCTGGAGCCGGGTAAAAAAAGCGTTCGGCCCAATCGCGGTGGTGGGCGTCGTGATCGCAAAGTTTTTCGCGAAGCTCAAGTTCGTTCTTCTGCCGCTCCTGAAATTTCTTCCAATCTTGCTGAAATCCGGCGGCACGATGCTGCTGATGCTCTGGATCTATACGCAGATGTGGGGCTGGCAGTTCGCGCTCGGTTTTGTCCTCCTCTTGTT
>CATPBS010000261.1 GCA_955652715.1 uncultured Candidatus Udaeobacter sp. | reverse complement strand
TGGCGACGTATCCGGATCGCTCCGCCGCGACGGAATATGTTTCCGCTCCTCGCGTCGTCGTCGATCGACCCGCGGCGTTGTTCGGAGCGTGGTATGAATTTTTTCCCCGATCTGCAGAAGGGCGCGCTGATCGCGGCTCGACTTTCCGCGATTGTTTGCCGCGAGTGGACGACGCAAAGGCGATGGGCTTCGACGTGATCTATTTTCCGCCGATTCATCCCATCGGTCACACCAACCGCAAGGGCCGTAATAACGCCATCTCCAGCGAGCCGGACGATCCGGGCGTGCCGTGGGCGATCGGCAGCGAGGCCGGCGGACACAAGGCGGTCGAGCCTTCGCTCGGAACGCTGGCCGATTTCGATTGGCTTCAAAAGGAGGTGCGGAAACGCGGAATGGAGATTGCGCTCGATTTCGCAATCAATTGCTCGCCCGATCACCCGTACGTCAAAGAGCACCCCGATTGGTTCTACAAACGGCCAGACGGCACGATCAAGTACGCGGAGAATCCGCCGAAAAAATATGAAGACATTTATCCCTTGAATTTTCGATGTGAAAACTGGCGCGAACTGTGGGCCGAGATGAAGAGCATTGTGCTGTTTTGGGCCGAGCACGGGGTGCGCATCTTTCGCGTGGACAATCCCCATACAAAGCCGGTCGCCTTTTGGGAGTATTTAATCAAAGGCGTTCGCGAGCAGTATCCCGATACGATTTTTCTATCCGAAGCGTTCACAACGCCAAAGATGATGAAGGCTCTGGCCAAAGCCGGTTTTAACCAAAGCTACACCTATTTCACGTGGCGAAATTCGAAGCACGAGCTGATCGAATATTTTACTGAACTCACACAGACCGAAATGAATGAATATTTTCGCCCGAATCTCTGGCCAAATACGCCAGACATTCTGCCATTTGTTCTTCAGGATGGCGGGCGGACGGCTTTCATGATTCGTGTTCTTCTGGCGGCGACGCTTTCACCTCTCTACGGCATCTACAGCGGATACGAGCTGTGCGAGAATGAAGCATTGCCGGGTCGCGAGGAGTATCTCGATTCCGAAAAATATCAGTTCAAGGAACGCGATTGGAATGCGCCCGGAAACATCAAGGACTGGATCACGCGATTAAACAAAATCCGGAAGCAAAATCGCGCCCTCCAGCTTTACACGAATTTGCGGTTCTATTACGCCGAGAATGACGCCATTCTATTTTACGGCAAGATGACCGCCGCAGGCGACAACATCATTCTCGTGGTGGTGAACCTTGATCCGCATCGGAAACAGAATTCGTTTGTCGATGTTCCGGTTGACCAGTTTGGCCAGATGGAAAGCAACGAGTATCAGGTGCACGATCTGTTAAACGACGCGCGTTACACATGGCGCGGACGCCGGAATTACGTGGAACTCGACCCAGAGATTCAACCGGCGCACATATTTTTGGTGCGCCGCTGAGCTCGGGTCGGCGTTGTCGCGGTGGCACTACGAAATTGTTTTCCAGCAACTCAGCGAGGCGTTCTGTGTTTGATTTGCCAGTAGCGCATTTGCATCCGCTGATCGCTCCGCATATCATTACCAAATTTCTGGCATGAAGATTTGGGTTCCGTTGTTTGCCGCGCTGGCGAGCGCGTCTCCTCTGGTTGCACAGGAGCCCACCCCGCCTCTCGTGCCCGAGCACTCGCCGAGCATTATGGAAACACTGATCAAAGCCGGGCCGGTAATGATCCCGCTCTTTTTGTTGTCGATCTTTTTCGTGGCGCTCGTGGTCGTTTACTTGATGACAATCCGCCGTGGGGCCGTCGTTTCGAGCGGTTACATGGCCACGGCGGACGCGCTGTTGCGTAAACGGGATTACCTGGGATTACTCGCTGTATCGAATCGGCATGGAGAAGCCATCGCGCGCGTCGTGCAAAAAATGCTCGACTTCACCACCAAGAATCCACACGCAGATTTCCAGCTAGTCCGCGAAATCGCAGAGACGGAAGGCATACGCGTTGCGGCCAGTCTGAACAACCGCGTCATTTACCTCGCCGACATCGGTATGATCGCGCCGTTGCTGGGGCTGCTCGGCACGGTCTTTGGCATTATCCATTCCTTTGGTGCACTGGGCGCCGACGTCGGATCGGCGCGCTACGTGGCGCTTTCGCGCGGAATCAGCGAGGCGCTGGTGAACACCGCCGCCGGGCTGGCGATCGGTATTCCAGCAATGATGTTTTACGCCTTCTTCCGCGGCAGAGCGCAAAAGCTGATCTCAGAATTGGAATCTGCTTCGACGCACGTCCTGGCTTTGCTTTCGTTGCAGTACGGCAAGCGCGCGGAACGAACGCCTGTGCTCATCGAGGACGAACTCTAAGATTGCTCAACAGAATGAATCTGCGTGGTCACGCACCCTTGCATCATCCGGGCATCCAACTGGCGCCCTTGGTCGATGTCCTCTTGTTACTATTGATTTTTTTCCTGCTGACGTGGAACGCGGCGCGAACCGAGAACGAGCTTGATGTGAAAGTGCCCAAAGCGTCGGCTGCTAGGGAGAAGGCGGCTCCAATAGGAGACGTTGTGGTCAACGTAAAGGCAGACGGCAATGTGGTTGTAAACCGCCGCACATTGAGCGGCCCCGAACTGACTGAGTTGCTAAAGAGCCTGGTTCAATTGAATTCCGAGCAAGCTGTAGTGATCCGCGGCGATGAAGCGGGCGCCTACAAAAATATCATCGGCGTATTAAATATTTGCACGGAAGCAGGGATAACCAACGTCGCTTTCGCGACAGCGAGATGAAAACCAGGCGCAGCCCAGCCGGTCTTCTGGGGCTGGCGATGCTGCTTTGGGTCGCGAGCGTCGCCCACGCTCAGTGGCAGCCCGAAGTGCGTCGTGCGCGGCCGATAGACGAGCCGCCGGTCGCACGCGCTGTGCCCGCGGAAGAACCACCCGCCAGAACGCCTCACGATGAGGTAGAAGACCTCCTTTCCAAGCTGCCGGCGCGCGAAAGCGAGGCTTCCGACCGTCGTCAGCTCGATTACGCCAACGCCTTGTTCACTCGCAAGCTGTACGATCTGGCGATCCCGGAATATCAAAAATATTTGGATGATTATCCGGGACGCGCTGGTCGGGCAAATGCTTACTTCTCGCTTGGCGAATGCTATCGAAATCTCAATCGCGTCTCCAGCGCTCGCACGAATTTCCAGAGAGTGCTCAACGACTACGGCGACAGCGAGTTCGCCGGCCCCGCGGCGTACGCGCTCGCCGAGATGGCATTTACCGAAAAAGATTATGCCGCGGCGCTTCCGCTTTTTCATCGTTCCGCTGCGAAATCAAAAGAACCGGCGGTAACGCTTTCCGCACGCTATTTCGAAGCGCGCTGTCTCGAAGCGACCGGGCGCAAGGAAGAAGCTGCTGATATTTATGTGCAGGTCGCCGAGGCCGGAAATCCAAATCCATATCGCGAAGACGCGCGATGGACGGCAGCATCCATTCTCGCCGCTCGCGGAAAGAAAATCGATGCGCTGAAACAATACGAAGCGCTCGCTAATGAATCCCAAAAACCGGCTTTAAAAGCGGAGTCGGCTGTGCGAGGCGGCATGATCGCGCTCGAACTTGTCCAGGCTGACAAAGGCAAAATTGACAAGGGGATGACCGATCGAGCCACTGCCTTGTTGCAAAAGGGCCGCACTCTTCCCGAGGCTGGAAAGTTCCGGGCGATCGCACAAGTGGGTTTGCGCAAGTTGCAATATCAGACCGGTCAATACGCACAGTTGCTCGCCGACTATAAAAAGGACTTGGAGAAACTACCCGAGGCTGCCCAAGCCGAGGTATTGTTGCTCGCAGCAAACAGCGAGCGACAACTCGGGCATTCAAAGGAAGCTGAAACGCTGTATCGGCAGATTATCGCGAACTATCCGGACCGAGAGGAAGCAAAGGACGCTGCTTACCAGCGGCTGATCAACGTTTATAATTCCGATCCGTCGACACTGGTCGCCGCAGTGGACGAATTCCTGGCAACCAATCCTACAAACGAGCGTGCCGACCAGGCGAAGCTGTTGAAAGCCGAAGCGCTCTACAAACAGCAGAATTATACCGAAGCAGCGTTAATCTACGGCGAATTACGCGTGTCACAGCTTTCTGCAAGGTTGCGCGCCGAAGCTGCCTACAAACTGGGGTTGTGCCACATGCAGACGAAGAATGTTCCCGGCGTTATCGAAGCTTTCACCTATTACGTGCAGACGTTCCCCGATAGTCCTGAAGTGCCCGCGGCCCTGGGTCAGCGAGCTTTGGCATACGAACAAAGCAAAAACTACACCGGCGCGCTTACAGATTTAAACACGATGCTCACCAAATATCCCAAAGCGCGCGAGCGGGAAGCGACCTTGCAATTAAAGGCTCTGATCCTGGGACAACAGGAAAATACCAAGGGCAAGGTGGAAACGTTTCGTCAGCTGCTCAAAGAGTTCCCGAAGAGCTCTGTTGCGGCGCAGGCGCAATACTACATCGGCAAGGCTGCATTCGAGGCAAAAGATTATAAAACAGCATTGGCCGCGCTGAATGCTGCCCGCCAACTCAACAAGGCCCAATACTACAATCTCGCGTCGCTGAGGATCATTCTCTGCCAGTTCTATTTGAAAGATCGGCCCGCGCTCACCAAAGAGGTGAATAGTTTTACGGCCAACAGCCCCAGCGTGAACGTGCCGCCTGAGGTCCTGGAGTGGCTGGGAATTGAATACTACAACGAGAAAAATTTCCAAGCCGCGGAAAAATACCTCAGCGCGCTTCGTAAAATCGACAATCCCAGCAGCGTTAAACCCGATTTCTTGTTTTACCTGGGAGACGCGGCCACGAAGCTGAAAAACCTGGCTGAAGCGGAGGACGCGTTCGCCAAGTATCTGCTAACTGCCAAAGACCCGGCGGGAAAGGCGAAGGTGTTACTCGCGCTGGGCGCAGTCAAGATCAACGCTCATAAACCAGACGAGGCTCAGAAGATTGCCGAACAAATCATGGCACTGCAACCGGAGGGGCGCGTGAATGCCGAAGCGCGTTTGCTCGCAGGCGAAGTTCAGCTGGAGCGCGGAAATTTCGATGACGCCGGCAAAGCCTTTAAGGGAGTCGCCTTGCTCTATGATGATCCGGCCATCACTCCTCGCGCACTGGATAAAGCTGCCGGAGCATATCGGCAAGCTGGCAAAATTGAGGAAGCAGACCAGCTTTCGCGGGAGCTACACGAGCGTTACCCGAATTACGCCGGCGGGTAGATCGACATCGCTGTCAACCCTGCGGCCGCAGCCTCGTCGTTATTTCGCGGCGTTTACAATTGCAATCCCCCACGGTCCATCGCCAACTTTGATCCGGCGCAATTCTTTGCGCGATTTTACATCGACAACCGAGACATCATTTGATGCGCCGTTGGCGGTGTAAAGTTTCGAGCCGCTCGGATCGAACGCGATTCCCCAGGCGCGATTTCCGACGGGAATCATGGTGGCTACTTCATTTTTGTCCGTATCGATAACTGCAACGGCGTTTCCGCGACCGGTTGAGACGTAAAGCTCCTTTCCATCGTTGGAGATGGCGGTGCCCATCGGCAGCGAGCCCGTTGGCAATTGGACTCTCGACAGTAGTTTCCGCGATCTTCCATCGATAACGGCGATGTATCCGCCGTTCTCGCAAGCGACATAAGCACGCGAGCCATCCGCCAGAAATGCAACGGAACGGGGACGCCCTCCGGCATCGATTTTTGCGATCACGCGCTGTTGGTCGGGATCGATCACGAACACCTCGCCTTTGTCTTCACAGGTCACGTACACTTCGCCGTTTGCCGGGTTGACGCCAACGCCTTCCGGCTCATCCGAAACTTTTATTTTCCCGTGAGCTTGCCCGGAACTGAGATCGACAATCGAGGCGCTGGCATCGTCTTCATTTGCGATGAACGCGAATTTGCCATCTTTGCTTATTGCGAATTGCTCAGGGTCCGAGCCGATATGCCAGCGATCGATCAACTTGCTTGCCACCGGATTGATCACACCAAGTCCATCCGCAGTTTTGTCCGCAGGCGCGCGATTCTCATCTACGCCGGGCGCCATTCGAGGCGAACCGCTCAATGTAACAAAAACTCGCGTCCCATCCGGTGCTGCGTGGATGCCACGGGGACGCTTGCCCACTGGAAAACTCGTAACTACGGCGTCCGTTATCCCGTCAATCACTGTGACGTCGCCCGATCGTTCATTACTGACAAATACAAAGTAGCTCGGCGATTCGGCACGCGTCAGAATTGCGCCTGCGATAAGCGCACAAAGAACAAATAGCCCACGCACACATGACGCGTACATCTCAATGCTATCGCGATCAAGCCGAGCACAATTTTTGAACGTTGAATGTTGAGCGTTCACCGTTGACGGTTTGCCGTGACTCCGCACGATAAGCTTTTCATTCCTGGCCCTGTTGAAGTATCGGAGAAAACGTGGGCGGCGTTTTCGCGTCCGATGATCGGCCATCGCGGCGAAGATTTTAAGAATCTTTATCGCGCGATTCACCCAAGGCTTCAGACACTGTTTGGAACAAAGCAGCCGGTGTTTCTTTCGACTTCCTCGGCATGGGGCGTGATGGAAGCTTCAATCAGGAACCTGGCCGATCGCGGCGTGCTTTGCTGTATGTGCGGCGCGTTCTCAGACAAATGGTTCGATGTTGCAAAGCGCTGTGGAAAAGAGGCCGAGCCGCTCCAGGTTGATTGGGGACAACATATCGATCCAGCGGCTGTGGATAGACAATTGGCCACCGGGAAATTCGATACGGTCACTCTAATCCACAACGAAACCTCCACGGGCGTGATGAATCCGCTCGAGGAAATCTGCTCCGTTCTGACGAAGTACCCTGATGTTGCACTCGTGGTCGATACCGTTTCGTCATTCTCCGCTGTGAAAATCGAAGTGGATGCGCTCGGCATCGACGTGATGCTCACCGGCGTGCAAAAAGCGCTCGCGCTTCCGCCGGGTTTTTCTTTGTTTTCCGTTTCGGAAAAAGGATTCGAGCGCGCTAAAGGAATTCGCAATCGCGGATTTTATTTCGATTTCCTGGAGTTCAAGAAAGAGCAGGCTAACTGGATGACGCCGAGCACGCCCAGCATTGCGCACATACACGCGTTGCAATCAAAGCTTGAGGAGATTTTCGAAGAAGGTTTGGACGCGCGCTTTGCTCGACACGCGCATACCAATGCGCTCGTCCACGATTGGGTGCACAGCGCCGGGTTCGATTTCTTCGCCGAGGAAGGATTCCGCTCGAAAACGCTCACTTGCGTCAAGAACAATAAGGGCATCGACGTGCTGGAGTTCGCAAGGAAACTTCGGGAGAAACATCATTTGGTGATTGATCCCGGTTACGGGAAGATTCGAGGTCAAACTTTTCGCCTCTCAAATATGGGAGATGAAACGGAAGAAACCGTTTCGCATTTGCTCGCCTGCATCGACGACGTCATGTAGCGGCGGTCTAAGACTGCCTATGCGTTTAGCGCCAAAGGCGCAGCATTTCACCGGCAGCCTGGGGCATCGCCCCAGGAATTCAAATTCGTCGAGTAAACAAGCGCTGAAAGCGCGTTTCAAGGCACCGGAAATGACTCGCGCTTTCAGCGCTGCTGTCTTGGGAACCATGAATCCCTGGGGCGATGCCCCAGGCTAGGGTGAGACAGCGCCTTTGGCGCCAACCAGACACATGACCGCCGAGGCACAAGAATACCAGCCGATGATGAGGCGGTCATTTTGCTCACGCAGCATCACCACGTAGCTTCATTGAGGCTTTATGCCAGTAATTGAAGCTTCAAAACTGACCAAGGTCTATCGCACTTACCGCAAAGAGCGCGGGCTCTGGGGTTCGATCAAAGGCCTGGTAAGGCGGCGGTACGATGAAACGCGCGCGGCAGACCAGGTCTCGTTTCAAATCGAGCCAGGCGAGTTTGTCGGGTTTCTAGGTCCAAACGGCGCCGGGAAAACTACTGTGCTCAAAATGCTATCCGGGTTGCTGAACCCAACTTCGGGGGACGCACGCGTGCTCGGCTTCGTTCCCTGGGAAAGGCGCAACGAGATGAAGCGCCAGTTCAGTTTGCTTATGGGACAAAAGAATGCGCTGTGGTGGGACCTGCCCGCACAGGAATCGCTTGAGCTCAATCGCGCAATCTACGGGATCGACCGCCGCCGCTTCGAAAAGGTGGTGGATGGGTTGTCGGAACTTTTGGAAGTGCGAGACAAAATGAACGTGATGGTGCGCGAACTCTCGTTGGGCGAGCGAATGAAAATGGAATTGATTGCTGCGCTCATTCATGAGCCGCGTGTACTTTTTCTCGACGAACCGACAATCGGATTGGATGTGGTCAGTCAAAAACGGGTTCGCGAGTTTTTGCGTATCTACAATGAGGAACATCACATCGTCACATTGCTAACCAGCCATTACATGCAGGATATCGAAGAGTTGTGCCATCGGGTTCTAGTAATCGATCATGGCAAAATCTTTTTCGACGGTCCGCTGGCGGAGATCGTCGATCGTTTTTCAAGCTATAAGATTCTGAGTCTTACTTTTGAAAAAGAAGCGACACGGGATCTTTCTGGCTTCGGTGAAATCACTGAACAAACCCCTGTTTCGGTCCAGCTAAAAGTTCCGCGCGCAAAAGTCACCGAAACCTGCCGGCGACTCCTGGAAGCTTGCGATGTTAGCGATATCAACGTCCAGGAAGTGCCTGTGGAAGAGGTGATCCGTCAGCTTTTCGGCGAACGACGCGAGGATTATCGCGCCGGCAGTCTCGTCACCGCGGAAGCTGCGCAAGCTAGCTAGACGATCATGTAGGGGAAGCTGTCAACTTCCCGCTATAGAAAGCTCGCCAGGATACTTTTCTCCATCGCCTCAGCAAATGTTGGATATTGCGGCGTCCACCCGAGGCTATGTAGCTGTGCGTTGCTCACGCGTTTGTTGCTGTCGCCGCGTTTACGTTGTTGCGTTGATCTCCCGATGGGCGGCAGTGGCCGATTCAGCCTCTGCACGAGCCAATGGTAGCACTCGCTTTGCAAAATCGGCTGATCGTCCACCACGTTGTAAATCTTCGCGTCCTCCGTTTCTCGACTCAATAGAATGAACAGTGCGGATGCTATATCATGTCGATGCACCTGATTAACGAAACGATCGTTTTCCGGATCAAGGATCGCCGTCTCTGCAAGGAACTTGCTCAATAAAGCAGACCGTCCCGGTCCATAGATTCCAGCGAGCCGCGCGACGGTGCCTCCGCGGCCAAGCACCGCCCTTTCCGCTTCAAGCAGTAGGCGGCTTGTCTCGCGTATTGGTTTTGTCTCGCTTTCTTCCGTGACCCACAAGCCATCACGTTGCGCGTAAACGCTGGTGCTGCTCGTGAACAGCGTTTTCGATTTGGGAAGGATTTCGAGGAGATTGCGTGCGCCGTCGAGGTAAACTTGACGATACATTTCGGAGTCCCCGCCGCTGGAACTGGCGCAATGGATCACTGCATCGAACATTCCAGCGTGTTGAGCGACCTGAGCGTGTTGCGAGATATCGACTTCGCGTACGGCATACGGCTTCGTTGACAGCCTCGCTGCGGATTCCGCAGAACGTGTCCAGCCTTCTACCGTCCAGCCGGCCGCATGGAATAAATCGGCCGCCGCTTGCCCAACATAACCACACCCAGCGATCAAAACTCGCGGCATGGCTTCAGACGCTCAGGTTGCCGCGGCCCCAATTTCAATTTCTTCAAAGATGTTTTTCTGGACGGCGCGGACTTGTTTGAGGCGAATTAGCTCCAGAAGAGCGAGAAATGTCACCACTACTTCGACGCGCGACACAACAGCTCCAAACAAGTCGGAAAAACGAAGCGGAGTTCCAGTCGCAACGCGCTGCAAAATCGCGTCGATCTTCTCCGAAACGCTAAAACGCTCGCCAAAAATTTCCTGCACATCCTCTCGCGCCTCGATCCTCCTTATTACCGTTTGGAAGGCGTTGATGAGTTGAAAAATTCCGACTTCGCCCAGGCGCAGCGGCTCCCGCAGGGTTGAAGGCGATGCACCTTCGCGCGCGAAGATCCTCTCTTGTTCCAACTCCCGCAGCTGCAATTCGGCTGCCGCTTCTTTGAACTTCTTATACTCGATCAGTTGCCGGATTAACTCCCAGCGGGGATCATCCTCCCCGGCATCTTCTTCTGGCGGCTGCTGGTCGACGGGCAAAAGGCTGCGGCTTTTCAGGTAAATCAGGTTTGCCGCCATCACAACAAATTCACCGGCTAACTCGATGTCCAGTTCTTTGAATGCTTGAAGATACTCAAGGTACTGGCTGGTAATGCGTTCAAGCGAGATGTCGTAGATATCGATCTCATCCCGTTTGATCAGGTAAAGGAGCAGATCGAGCGGTCCCTCGAAAACCTCCAGTTTTACCTTGTAATCGGCTTCCATCTGTCGCGCCCGAGTTTAGACAGCCGCAGGTTAAAGTAAATCGTGCGGCCAGACCCAGTCGCCAGTGCGCGGCGCTTCCGGCGCGCGCCCCATGAGTCTGGTTACGCGGGAATTTTTCGATGGATCCAAACGCTGTTCACGAGTCCGAGGCCAAACATGATCATTAACACGAAAGAACCACTGTAACTGATCAAGGGCAACGGCACACCGGTGATTGGCAGCATCGCTATTGTCATTCCCATGTTTTGAAAAATGTGTGTGAAGATGAGGGCCGTAATCCCCACGACCAGAAGCAGACCCAATTGATCGCCGGCAAAAAAGGCGACAAAAAGACACGTCATCAGGAGCAAGGCAAACCCACAGATGAGAAGTACTCCACCGACAAAGCCCCATTGCTCCCCGACGGCGGCGAAAATGTAGTCATTGTGCACTGCAGTAGCGGGGAGAAAGCCAAGCTCGATCTGCGTGTTTGGCGCTTTGAATCCCTTTCCCGACCAACCGCCTGAGCCGATAGCAATCAGAGATTGATTAATTGCCCACGCGGACCCCTGTTTGTCGATGTCGGGGTGGGTAAAGGCGGTGATCCGCTGTTGCTGATACGGCTTAAGTCCGAAATTGATCGCGATCGGGACAAAAGCAATTCCGATGAGAATGATGCAAATTAAATAGCGTAGCGGCAGTCCCCCGACGAACCAGAGCGCTAAGAGCACCGGAATCCAAATGATAACCTCGCCCAGATCCGGTTGCATCAGGATATGCAGGCAGGGTGCTCCCGCAATCGCTCCCGAGAGTAGCAACCGTAGCATGGGATGCATTTCGCGAAATTGAGTTAAGAATAGCGCCAAAACCATGATCCCGGCGACAACCGCAAGCTGCGCGGGTTGAAAATTGATCGGACCCAAATGCAGCCAGCTACGCGCCCCATAAACTTTGGTCCCAATAAACCTCGTCAGGATCAGAAAGACGATGCCGGCTAGATACATCGGCAACGCGCCCCAGCGGACCCACCGGTAGTGCATCAAACTCGTGACCATAAACGCAAAGACACCGACAACTATCCAATTCGCCTGCTTTCGCCAGAAATCCGCTGCGTACGGATCGGTGCGACTGGAAGTCGCGCTGTAGATCGCTACGACGCCAAAAATGGCGAGCGTGAGCATCGTCACCAGCAGAAGCCAGTTTTGGCCGAGCAATTTTCGCAGAAAAGGCGTCATCCCGTGCGATCTATTTAACGTCCGGTGCCTTCATCAGGAACCAGAACAATTATACGCAAGTTGCGATCCTGGCAAAACGTCCAACGCCCAATTTCCAAACAGTTGCGACCAGCTTGATTTGGTCTGTGCTCACGTTGAACACGTGGCATTTCTCGGTAGCGGCTAATTAGCTGTAGATAAGTAGCTTAGAACAATTTTCGAACAAAGAGCTCCCCTTCGCTTGTCACCAGATTTGGAGGCACTAAAGTAGTCTCTCACTTTTCTCGTTTTTGGAGCGTCTCCCATGGCCAACAAGAAGAAAAAGACGAAACGGAAGCTTGCTCATCCAAAGCTACCGATGCAGCGCCAGTTGAATTTGCGTCACGAAGGAACGCATTTCGATCTGCGGGCCATCTTTGATGACTTGAACGAACGATATTTTCGTGGACGTCTTCGCGGGTACAACGTCATCTGGGGGCGCCGACGAAAGCACCGCCCAAGAGAGCATTTCATTTTTGGCACAATCCAGGAGGAAGATCGGGTCATTCGGATCAATCATGCGCTTGACCAGCCGTTCGTGCCCCTCTGGTTTTTGCGTTACGTGCTTTATCACGAGATGCTGCATTCGGTCGTGCCGGATCAAAGGTTGTCGGCGAACCGCCGGCGAGTTCACACCGACGAATTCAACCGGCGAGAGCGCGAATTTCCTCATTACCGGCGAGCGCGACGCTGGGAAGACGAGAATCTGTCGCGTTTCTTGCGCTAAATCGCACCTTTAGCGCGTTTCGGTGACTGGCGTCGGCGACGGCCTTTCAGACGGCGACGGCGTCGTCGCTACGTTCTTTTTGATGAGGTACCAGAGCGTTGTCGCGAGCAGGAGGGAGATCAACTTCGCGCGCCAATTGTTCAGAATCAGTCTCTTCATATTTGCTGTGTAACAGAATTTCCGCGATCCGTTGACGGAACGTTTCAGGCGTGAAATTGCGCTCGATTCGCCGCCGGTGACAAATGGAAATGCCGCCCGTCTCTTCGGAGACGACCACTGCCACGGCGTCCGATTCCTCGGTTATCCCGAGCCCTGCGCGATGACGTAATCCCAGGCTGCGGTCCAATGTTTCCCGCTGACTCACAGGGAAAATGCATGCCGCTGCTGCAATTCGTCCGTTGCGAATGATCACTCCGCCGTCGTGCAATGCGGCCTTTGGATGAAAGATGGTCAGGATCAACTCGACAGAAAACTCGCCGTCAAT
>CATPBS010000260.1 GCA_955652715.1 uncultured Candidatus Udaeobacter sp. | reverse complement strand
AAGTCACGCTTACCGGACGGAATTTCAACGCGACCGCGCGCGCATCATTCATTCGCGCGCATTTCGCCGGCTCGAGTACAAGACGCAGGTCTTCCTGAACGGCACGGGCGATCATCTGCGCACGCGCCTGACGGCCTTTTGCAAAACACGCGAAGAAATGGAAACGGGCGAGCGCGCCGTGCTCGCGTCGTTTGCCGAGAAATCTGGTGACTCGCGCGGGCGGGAATACCCGGAACCCAGCCACTCTTTTCGGACAGAATTTCAGCGCGATCGTGCACGTATCATTCATTCACGCGCGTTTCGTCGGATGGAGTACAAGACGCAGGTTTTTTTGAATGGGACCGGTGACCATTTGCGCACCCGCTTGACGCACTCCATCGAGGTCGCGTCCATCAGCCGCACTATTGCGCGGGCACTACGGCTGAATGAAGATCTCGCGGAAGCGATCGCGCTCGCGCACGACCTCGGGCACGCGCCTTTTGGCCACTCTGGCGAGGAGATGTTGGCTGAATGTATGCGCAATCACGGCGGGTTCGATCACAACCGCCAGAGTGTACGAGTGATGGAGCTGCTCGAAACTCCATATCCGAATTTTCCGGGCCTGAATCTGACGTTCGAAGTGCGGGAGGGTTTGCGGAAACATCAACTCCTTCACGATTTCGCTCCGCCAGAAGAAGAAAAATATCATTGCCCATCGTTAGAGGCGCAGGTTGCGGACCTCGCCGACGAGATCACGTATTACAGCCATGACCTCGATGATGCTGTCGATTTTGAAATTTTGAGCGCGTCGCAATTAGGAGAAAACGAGGTGTGGCGCAGAAGCCATCGCGCTGTGCGTGCGCGTTACTCTGCCGTGCGAGAACCCGATCTGCACAAGCTAATTATTCGTAACATCATCGACAACGAAGTGCGCGACCTGGTTGCGACGAGTGCCAAATCCATCGCCGAATCCGAGGTGCAAAGCGCTGACGCAGTGCGCCGACAAGTCGCTCCGCTCATTCGTTATAGCGATGGATTAGCCGAAGCGAATCGCGCACTGCGGAAATTTCTATATCAGAATGTCTATTATCATCCGCGCGTGGCCGAAGTGAACAGGCGCGCGTGCGAAATGCTTCGACGCGTTTTCGAAGCATACCTTGTCGATCCCGACAGGCTCGGCGATGGGGCGGCGAGGCGGATTGAGAAGGAAGGCTTGCATCGCACGGTGTGCGATTACGTCGCAGGAATGACGGACCGATATTTGATGGAAGAATACGAACGGATTGCAGGGTAGAGACGCCGCGCTGCGCGAAGTGCGCGATTGTGTCTGACTGCAGCAACACTGCGCGTCTCGCAGAGACGCGGTTACAGCTATGCGGCCGCATTGCCGATTTCGTCGCGCAAATATCTGATCAGAAATCGAAGGCGTTGATTTAGAGAACGTTCTTCGAGAACGCGTTGACGCCGCAACGGATCGTTCACAAATGTCGAGGCCATAAGATCGGCCAGCATTTCCAAGTCGCGCAATTCCGCAAGATATCGATCGACTTTCGCCGGGAGCTGCCGGCCGTCGTGTTTGAGGCTCGCGTAGAGCTCGAGCACTTTTGCGCCAAGCGCTTCAGTCTCGACCGTGGTTGCGTCGCGTGACTCGACAAGGTCGACCCTGGCAATCGGGAACGGTGCTTCTTTTTCGAAACTGGCGAAGCGCACACGTTGGAGACCTTGTAGGATCAAATTCGATGTGCCATCGCCGCGTCCGACGCAGGCGCGAATTAACCCGACGGTGGCAAGATGAAAGAAATCTTCTGGTGCGTGCCACTCCGGGCAACTCGGCTTGATGAGGGTGACGCAAAACATGCGATGATGCTGAAGCGCGTGTTTTAGCATCTGGCGATAACGCGGCTCGAAAATGTAGAGTGGCAGCAGCGCGTGCGGAAAGAGGACCGCGCCAGGCAGCGGCATCACTGGCAGTTGGTTTGGCATAGTCACGGGTGAAGCCATATCGTTACGCCCTGTGTACGATATGTGCGCGGGAGAAAGAGCAAGCGAATGGAACCTGATTCGTTTAAATCATCACAACGTTAAATCGGATTACGGTTCAACGATTCAACGTCGCGAAGCGATTCCAAGCGCGCGAAGTTGTTCGAGCGTGAGTTGCCCTTCGATATCGCTCTCTGCGGCGAGCGATGCATAAACCAAAGCAGACCCGGCGCGCGCCAGCAGGACGCGGGAAATGGCGCCAAGTCTGCCTATGCCCATCACGCTAACAGGAAGATCGACATTCTTGTTTTCGATGAAGCTGAGCAGATGCGCGAGTTGAACCGGTGTGTCGGTGCGCGTCGCGACCTTGAAAATGTTTGCGCCGTGCGCTTCGGCGGCGCGCGCCTTCGCCGATAGAATCCGCGGAGGGGGCGTCGATTTGAAACTGTGGAATGAAATGATTCGCCTCACTTTTTTCTGCTCTGCCAACCTGAGGAACGAACGCAGAGCAATCGCCGAGCGCAGTTCAATATCGATATAGTTGGCGTGCGGCAAAAATTGAGTCAGCAGATCGCGGCGTTGCCGCAGCGATAATTTGTTCGCGCCGCCCTCGTGTGGATGTCGCGCGGTGATGATGAGCGGCGCGCGTAGCCTCGGCAATTTGTCTTCCAATTTCCCGACAACGCGCACCAGACAATCCAGCCGCACCTCGAACAAATCCGGCGGCCTTCGCATCCGTATGACACGATCGAGATCCGCGCGCGATGCGATCACGCCGACGATGCGAGGACGCAGACGCTCCGCGCTCGGGCTACGCGCAGTCATTTTTTAACTAATTGCGGAAGCATTCTCTCGACGTACTTGGCGATAACGTCGAACTCGAGATTTACTAGATTGCTTTCCTTCGCGCGATCGAGATTGGTGTGCCCTTTCGTATACGGGACAATCCAGACGACGAAACTCTTCGGAAGAATTTCAGCGACCGTAAGGCTGATTCCATTGACCGCGATCGAGCCCTTGGAAGCGACGTAATGGGCGAACTTAACTGGCAGTTCTATTTCCAATCGAAAATCTGCGCCGCTCTTCCGGAACCCGACGACCGGCGACACACAATCGACGTGGCCTTGCACGAAATGCCCGCCGAGCCGCTCGTTCGCGGCAAGAGCCCGCTCAAGGTTTACAGAGTCTCCGCGCTGCAGATTCTTTAGATTTGTGCAAGCCATTGTTTCCGCCAAAAGATCGAAAGCCAGCGCGTCGCCGTGATGCGAGCTTAACGTGAGGCAACAACCGTTGACGGCCACGCTATCGCCGCGTCGCATCTTTTTCGCGAGATGCGGAGCGGCAATTTTCAATTCGGTATCATTCTTCCCGGCAACAACCGCGATCACACTGCCGACTTCTTCAATCAGACCGGTGAACATGAGCAGTGTGTATCAACCCGCGAACGCTTTCGGAGTCAAATGATGAACGCACCGATAACGTGATTTTGCCACGCTGAATCCTTGAGTCGTCGAACCCTAAATCGTAAATCCAATGTAACGGTGTGACGAGTCACGAATCACATCACTCCGTCATGGCCGTGTGCTTGAAAAGAATCCAGCCAACCATATTCCAGCGTTTTTTTCGCACCGAAACAGTTGGCGGATTAGTTCTGCTGTTATTCGGAATAGCCGCACTGCTGCTGGCCAACTCGCCCCTGGCCGAAACCTTCGAACGCCTTTGGCAGATACCAATCACCGTGACAGTCGTGCACCACTCATTGGCCCTGACACTGCATCAGTGGATCAATGACGGGCTAATGGCGGTCTTTTTCCTGTTGGTTGGCTTGGAGATCAAACGTGAGCTCCTCGTTGGCGAACTGGCGTCGGCAAAAAAAGCCGTCCTTCCAATCGTGTGCGCAATCGGTGGCATGATTGTACCGGCTGCAATTTACTTGATGTTCAATATGGGCGGATTCGGATCGCGCGGGTGGGGCATTCCGGTGGCGACCGATATTGCGTTTGCCTTGGGCGCGCTGGCGCTAATTGCTCCCGATGCGCCGATCGGCGCCAGGGTATTTTTGACTGCGCTCGCAATCGTGGACGATATGGGGGCGGTCCTGGTGATTGCGATTTTCTATTCTCACGCAATTGCATGGGGCTCACTGGCGGGAGCCGGTGCGGTGCTTCTTATTTTGATCGGGTTCAACGTGGCGAGGATTCGCCAGTTGTGGCCATACCTGTTGGCGGGCATTGCGCTCTGGTACTTCATGCATCAATCGGGTGTGCACGCTACGGTTGCCGGCGTGATGCTCGCGTTTACTATCCCCACACGCACGCGAATCAATGCGGCGCAATTCTCGCGCAAGACGCTCGATGTCGCAGATCAATTCGGCCGTGGGGAAACCGGCGATTCTCTGGTCGTGACCAGCGAGCGGCAACAGGAAGCGCTGTTTGCACTCAAGCATGCGAGCGAAGGCGTGACTGCGCCGATCCTGAGGCTTGAAACCGCGCTCCACAATTTCTCCGCGTTCGTAGTGATGCCGCTGTTCGTATTTGCGAATGCGGGCGTTGCCATACGCCTATCCATGCAGCACGCAAACATCACGCTTGGTGTGCTGGCCGGGCTGGTGATCGGAAAGCCGCTCGGGATCATGGCGGCAGCATTCCTCGGCGTGAAGTCGGGGATTGCGAAACTTCCCGCGGCCGTGGGTTGGGCGTCCTTACTGGGTTATGCCTGGCTCGCAGGCATCGGCTTCACTTTGTCGCTTTTTATTGCGATGCTGGCTTTCGATGGCACTGCGTCCGTTGACGCAGCGAAACAGGGCATTCTCGCAGGATCACTGCTTGCAGGTGTTGCTGGAGCGATCATTCTTAGGGCCGCACGGGATTATCGCGATGGTCGGTAGATCACATATCACGCTAGGGTTACCTGCACACTCGCAGAATTTCCTTACCAAAGCGCGGGTCGCGATTCTCTCTGGAATTTTATTTCTGTCCGGCATTGGCGCGCTGATTTTTGAAACCCTGTGGTTGCGATTGAGCGGGCTGGCATTTGGCAACTCAGTTTGGGCTGCGGCGTTGATTCTCTCCAGTTTCATGGCGGGCCTGGCGTTGGGAAGCGCGCTCGCCGCATCCTCGAAGATTCGGCGCTGGCGACCACTGCATTTCTATGCTGTGCTCGAGGTGCTTGTCGCATTTTCTGGCTGCACAATTGTTTTTGGTCTGCCGTTGCTTGGCGACTTGATGCGTCCTGTGTGGCAAACGCTGTGGAATTATCAGCCGACGCTCCTCGGACTGCGATTCATCGTATCTTTCCTAATCCTGCTCGTGCCGACAACAGCGATGGGTTTGACGCTGCCGGTGCTGGTTGAAGATCCAGTCTTGCGGCAAGCGAGTTTTGGCCGTGCGATCGGGTTTCTTTATGGGGCGAACACCTTGGGCGCGATGGCCGGTGCTGTGCTCGGCGAGCGTTATCTCATCGCGGCGTTAGGCCTCCGCGGCACGAGTTTGGTTGCGGGTTTCGCGCTTTGCCTGGCTGCAGCGATCGCCTTGTTCGTGGTAAGAATTGATGGCACTCCGGTGCTCATTCCGCAGCGGGTATTTGCGCTGCGGCGGGATACAAGTTATCGCCTGCCGTGGCGTTTGCTTTTCGTCAGTTTTGGGGCGGGTTGCATCCTGTTGTCGCTGGAGGTGGTTTGGTTCCGATTTCTGCGTCTTTATGTCATTT